>JALGZO010000223.1 GCA_025774865.1 bacterium
CAAGGAGCGCGCACACCGCGAGATCGAGCTCGCGAAAGACGGCGCCCTCAAGGAGATCTGGGATCAGGCGGCGTCCCTCTCGACCGAGCTCGCGTCCAGGATCCTCGGACGGACTCTCGACGGATCGGATCAGGAGAGACTCGTGCAGGAACTCGTCGGCGAGATGCGCCGGGAGCTCGGGAATGGTGGCTCCCCGGACAAGCGCGAGGCCTCCGAAGGTCAGGAACGGGAGCCGGTCTGATGCTCGCGAATCCGCTAGGGCGCGTCTACGCCGAGGCTCTCTTCGGAATCGCGAAAGAGCAGGGGCAGGTCGACGGGGTCGGCGCCGAGCTTCAAGAGTTCCTGTCTCTCGTACACGATGATCGTGAGATCGCGGTGTTTCTCGAGTCGCCGGTCCTCGAGCCCGAGGACAAGGTGAGGATCCTCCAGAAGGCTCTCGCGAACGTCGCCTCCGACACGGTCACCGATTTTCTCTGTCTCCTCGTCCGCAAACGACGGATCGAGGCGCTGTCGGTGATCGTCGAAGCCTACGGGGGTCTTGCCGACGAGCACGCGAAGCGCACGCGAGTCGAGGTGCACACCGCCGCTCCCCTGCCCGAAGGTCTCCACGACGAGATCGAATCTCTCCTCCGCTCATCACTGCAGCGGGAGATCGCGATCCAGGCGGAGGTTCGGCCGGAGATTCTCGGAGGTGCCGTCGTCTCCATCGGGGACCGGGTTTACGACGGGAGCGTGCGCAACCGTCTGACGCAGTTTCGAAGGACACTCATGAGGAGTCGAGGCTATGAAGATCAGGGCTGAGGAGATCGCCTCGGTCATTCGCCGGGAGATCGAGACCTACCGAACGTCTCTGGACGTCGCAGACACCGGAACGGTGCTGGAGGTCGGAGACGGGATCGCCCGGATCCATGGTCTCACGAACGCCATGGCCGGTGAGATGCTCGAGTTCGAGAATGGCATCTCCGCTCAGGTCATGAACCTCGAAGAGAACTCCATCGGCGCCGTGATTCTCGGGGACTACCTCGAGATTCGCGAGGGGATGAAGGTCCGGTCGACCGGCAAGCTCCTCTCCGTGCCGGTCGGTGACGCTGTCATCGGACGCGTCGTCGATCCCTTGGGCCAGCCGATGGACGGCCTCGGTCCCGTCCAGTCGGACGAGTCGCGCCCGCTGGAGGTGATCGCACCGGGCATCGCCGACCGTCAACCGGTGAAGCAGCCGCTCCAGACCGGCATCAAGGCGATCGACGCCATGACGCCGATCGGTCGTGGACAGCGTGAGCTCATCATCGGTGATCGGAAGACCGGCAAGACCACGATCGCGATCGACACGATAATCAACCAGAAGAACGAGGACGTATTCTGCTTCTACGTGGCGATCGGGCAGAAGGAGTCCACGGTCGCTGGCGTCCTCGACACTCTGAAGCAACACGGAGCGATGGACTACACGACCATCGTCTCGGCCTCCAGCTCCGATCCCGCGCCGTTGCAGTACATCGCCCCGTACGCCGGCTGTGCGATGGCCGAGTACATGATGCATCAGGGCAAGGACACGCTCGTCATCTACGACGACTTGACGAAGCAGGCTCAGTCCTACCGCCAGCTGTCGCTCCTACTCCGCCGTCCGCCGGGGCGCGAGGCCTATCCTGGCGACGTGTTCTACCTGCACAGCCGCCTTCTCGAGCGCGCCGTCAAGCTCTCCGACGATCTCGGCGGCGGCTCGCTGACCGCGCTTCCGATCATCGAGACGCAGGAGGGCGAAGTCTCCGCGTACATCCCGACGAACGTGATCTCCATCACCGACGGGCAGATCTACCTGATTCCGGACCTCTTCAACGCCGGGATCCGTCCCGCGATGGACGTCGGGATCTCGGTGTCCCGGGTCGGAGGCAACGCGCAGATCAAGGCCATGAAGAAGGTCGCGGGAACGCTGCGTCTGGATCTCGCGGCCTTCCGTGAGCTCGAGGCCTTCGCGCAGCTCGGCACGGAGCTCGACAAGGCGACGCAGGCTCAGCTCGATCGCGGGGCGCGCATGGTGGAGCTCCTCAAGCAGGGGCAATACGCGCCCTTCGACGTGATCGACGAAGTCATCTCGATCTACGCCGGAACCCAGGGATTCTTCGATCCGGTTCCGGTCAATCGGGTTCGAGATGCCGAGCAGGCGGTGCGGTCGGCGATCCGCGACAGTCACTCGGAGCTCGGGGACGCCATCCGGAAGGCCCAGATCATCGAGGGCGACACCGAGGAGAAGCTGAAGAAGGTGCTCGCGGACGTCATCGAGTCGTTTCTTTCCGGGAACTCGTACGATCCGAGATAGAAGGATGCGAGACCGCATCCATCGATCGAGACGTTAGAAATCTGAGGTTGAGGAGAGCCGCGGAACATGGCGCAAGCCAAAGTTCTCGTCAAACGCCGCAAGAGCGTGCGCAACACGAAGAAGATCACGCGCACCATGGAGATGGTGTCGACGGCGAAGTACAAGCAATCCCACGGCCGCATCACGGCCTCGGCGCCCTACCAGGCCAAGCTCCGGGAAATGATGGCGGAGCTGGCCAGCGCCGGCGCGGACGTCTCACACCCTCTCCTCGAAACGCGCCCGGTGAAGAAGTCGCTGATCTTCCTGATCACGGCGAACCGTGGCCTGTGCGGCGGATACAACTCCAATCTCTGCATGATGGCTCGAGACACATTGGTTTCG
>JALGZO010000224.1 GCA_025774865.1 bacterium
CGCCAGCCGCTCGATCTACCGCACCAGCTCCGGCACCGTGCGCTCGTGGAACTGCTGAAGACCCGATCGCGCCGACCAGGAGCGAGATCACGCCGATGCCCGCGACGGCGAGGCTCATCATGCCGATCACGCAGTCGAGGCTCTTCAGCATTCCCGTCTGGGTGTTCTAGTGGCCCTCGCCCACGCCACTCGTCAGCGCGACGGCGGATCGATCGCAGCGCGGAAGGTGCCTGTCACGTTCACCGAAGGACCATCGTGGAACTCGCTGCCGATCACGGCGTCGATCGAGAATTGAATCTCACCCCCACTCCCGCACTGCAGTTTCTGGAACGTGATGGAACCGCTCGAGCGCGCGTCCTGGGATGACAGCTCGTTCGCCGGATCGTCCGACAAGTCGGCGACAAAGAGGTCCACGTCCTTCGGGAGGTCAAACACGAAACCGTTCGGAAACGCGAGCGGTTGCCCAATCGTCACATCGGCGACGACGGCACGGAGGTGCCATCTCGGATCTCCCGGGCCTGGTCCGCCGAACAGCACCTGAACGCTCGGCGTGACAACCAGGCCCTCCTCCCACGGTCCGCACCACACATAGAGAAACGCGTCGCTCGAAAACGAGATCTCGGACCGATCGGCGCGCGTGAATACGAGACTGTTTTGGGTGGCGCCCGGTCCTGACGGACTGCTCTCACTGCATGAAAGCGAGAGAGAGGCGGCGGTGGCCAGCGCAAGAACTCCTGCGGCCCTGTTCATGGTACCCCCCGATGTGGGTTGGTGCGCCGCACGGCCCGATACCGGTGAACCGGTGTTTCAGGGCAAGGATAGCGGCTTCCACGCATAACGGCTCTGCCGCTCTGCCGAGGCGAGTGAGGAGTATCAGGTCTCAGCGTTAGCGTCTGTAGAGCGTCGAACAGGTCGTCGTGCTCGGCCTGGGGGAAGAGGATCAACTCGTCGGTCAGCGCCTGCCAATCGTCGACGTTCCGCTGCAGGTGCTTCGCCGGAAACAGGATCTGGCCGTTCTCGAAGAACGGCTGAAGCCAGTACGCCCGCGACACCTTGTCCTTGGTCCTATCCACCCGGCGCACCGGCATGTACCGTTCGGCGTCTTGCGGCACGTACTCCTGCGACGCCACTGTCTCGATGAGCACCTCGAGCGGCCGGTATCGCTCGTTCATCGCACGCAGGTGATCGAGAGGAAGAAGTCGCGATCGTCGCGAAAGACGCGCGGCTCGAGCAGACCCACTCACGGGGCATCCACGTAGCCCTGAAGCTTCCTCGCGCGCGAGGGGTGCCGGAGCTTCCCGAGCGCCTTCGACTCGATCTGTCGAATCCGCTCGCGGGTCACGTTGAAGATCGCCCCCACCTCCTCGAGCGTGCGAGGACAGCCGTCTCCGAGCCCGAAACGAAGCCGGATCACCTTTTCCTCGCGCCGGGTCAAGGTGGAGAGGACATTGGACATCTGCTCCTGGAGCATCGCGAACGCGGCCGAGTGCGCCGGGTTGATCGCGGAGGTGTCCTCGATGAGGTCGCCGAGGTTGGAGTCTTCAGCTTCGCCGATCGGCCGATCGAGCGAGGTGGGCTCCTGGGCGGCCTTCAGGACCGCCTTCACTTTCTCCACCGGCACGCCGAGCTTCTTCGCCACCTCCTCCGGGAGCGGCTCGCGGCCGTACTCCTGACCCAGGCGCCGGCTGGCCCGCACGACCTTGTTGATCGCCTCGATCATGTGGACGGGAACGCGAATGGTTCGCGCCTGGTCAGCGATCGCCCGGGTGATCGCCTGGCGAATCCACCAGGTGGCGTACGTCGAGAACTTGTAGCCCCTCTTGTAGTCGAACTTGACGACGGCACGCATCAGGCCGGAGTTTCCCTCCTGGATGAGATCGAGAAACTCCAGACCGCGGTTCGTGTACCGCTTCGCGATCGAGATGACGAGACGCACGTTGGCTTCGATCATCTCGCTCTTGGCCTGCTCGGCGATCTTCTCGCCCGCGTGGATCGACTCGCAGAGATCCGCGAGCTCGCTCGAGCTGCACTGCGCTTCCTGCTCGATTCGGCGGACCTTGCGCCGCACGTTCTTGATCTGCTTGGAGTACTCCTCGATGTCCTCTTTCGAGAGACGCCCCCGGCGACGCCCGGACCTGAGCTCGTTCCCCTTCGCCAGAAGGTTGATCTCCTCAGCAGTGAGTCCGGTCGCCTCCTCGACCTCGAGGACCTCGCCGTCCGCCTCCTGAACGCGACCGTGGAACTCCTTGAGTCGCTCGATCAGCTTCTCCCCGAGCTTCGCGTGAAGCTTCAGCTCGATCAGCTCTTCGTTGACGCGGTTGCGCAGAGTCGACCGCTTCTTGTCGTAGTCACGGCGTTGCTTCTCCGTCCACGACTCGCGCGGGGGCGCCTTCGCCAGCTTCTCGAGCTCGTTGTGGGAGCGAACGATCCTCCGGACCCGCTGGAGGACGGCAGTCCGCTCCGCTTTCCCCGGCGCGTGAGAGGTCGCGAATCCTCCCGGGTCGACCCGGACGAGCTCCTCCAGGTTCATTTCTTCCTTTTCCACGCGCTGGGCCATGTTCGCGAGCTCCTTGACCGAACTCGCGCTCCGGAAGACGGTCTGAAGGACCATCTCCTGGCCCTCCTCGATCCGCTTGGCGACCCTGATCTCGCCTTTCCGGTTGAGAAGCGGCACGCGCCCCATCTCGCGCAGGTACATGCGGACCGGGTCGTCGAACCGGACCGGCTGAGAGGGCAGGATGGACTCGGCGCGCTCCTTCTCCGACTTCTTCCGCTTGACGCGGGCCCGTCCCTCCTCCACCGAGTCGACGACCTCCACCTTGATCTTCCCGAGGGAGGCGTAGATCTCGTCCATCTCCTTGAGGCTCGCGTCTTCGTCGAGGTAGTCGTTGATCTGGTCGTAGGTGAGGAAACCCTGTTGCGCACCGACCTTCTTCAGCGACTCCAGAACTTTCGTGTGGGACTCCCTGGCCAGCAAACTCTGTTCCTCCGGGTAGGTAGGTACCTTCTAGACCGAATCCTTCGCGCTGATTGCGGCGATTCCGCGCGCCAGCTCGTTTCTCCTTCGGGCGCAATCGAGCACCTGGGGCTCGTCGCCTCGCGCCTTCGCCCTGGGGGGCGGGAAATCCCCTCGAGGCCGAGAGTGAGAATCCTGGGATTCCGTCACGACGAATTGGGGGCAAGTCGAGCGTCGGAAGTCGTTATCCCGGTCTCCGCCCATTTCGGCGATAGAAAAAGGGGCGGCCTCCCCCTCTTCTGTTGCCGCCGAAGGGTCGAAAGGACCTCGCCGAGAGGGGGCTGCTCTATGCGTTCTCGAAGTTGTGCCCACAGCCCCCGGACACCTAGAACCATACCTAGGACGAGGGGGTCAATCAACGGCGCTTCCGGTGGTCGTCCCTACACCCATATCTGGACTCACCCATGCCTGGTATCGGCCTCGTGACTGCCTGTGTCTTGCGCGCAGAGGTCGGGCGGTTCGACCGCTTCCGAAACGGAAAGCAACTCGCTCGCTTCTGCGGATTGAGTCCACGAAACGTATCGAGCGGGATCAAACAGGCCGACGCCGGTCTTATTAGAGCGGCCAGCCCACTTCTTCGGAGCACGCTGATCGAAGCATCACATCGGTTGGTCCGCCTCCAACCGAGGTGGCGAGCAATGCGAGATCGTTTTCCTCGAAGCAGGCAAGCCGGTGCCGGTTGCGATCGCAGCTGTGGCGAATCGCTGGGTACGTTGGCTCTTCCATCAGCTCAAAGGAATCCAGTGCCCGGCTTGAACGACTTACGAGACCGCTGACCTCTCGGCAGCAGTGTGCTCGGAATACTTCTGGGCTGGAAACGCTCGTTCTCAGATCGGGCAGCTGCGCCGACTCGAACCACCCACTTGGGCAGACGGCCAAGAGCCGAAACGCTCGGATAGAAGAATGGGGATTCAGCGGGACGTGTGCTTGACTGGCGACGGGTCTTCATAGAAGAGGGTTCCCTCTGCCCGCCCGCGAAATAGGAATCGTCGCCCCGCTGAGCCTCACTTCACCCACCCTGAATGAATCGAGTCGGGTTTTGACAACGTCGTTCCATATCACCGGACGAAAACCACGCGGCGCACTCCCTTCCCCGCAGCCGTCGTGACCCGTGCGAAGTAGACGCCGGCGGAGACCAGTCGGCCCTGGTCATCTCGACCGTCCCACGTGAGCGCGTGCGGCCCGGCTTCGAACCGGCCGTTCGCCAGCGAGCGGATCCGTCGCCCGCCGGCATCGTAGACGGCGCCGGTGACCGGACCGGCTGCCGGTAGCGAAAACGAGAGCGCCGCCTCCGCCCCCGCCCGAAGCGGGTTCGGACGGCTCGGCTCCAGACGGAAGTCGGACACCCCCGCGATCTCGGGCACTGAGGTTGCGCCCGGCCGGGGCGTGACGAGGTAGATCGCGGTCGATCCGTCCGTGAAGAAGACCTCGAGCACGCGGCCGTTGTCGTCGGTGATTCCCGCGCCGAACTGGACGAACGCGACGACGCGCGGATCGGAGCCGTCTCCGGTGCTCGAGAAATCCAGGAGGTCGCCCTCGCGAAGGATTACTCTGTGTGCCCCATCCGGCTCCAGGACGAAGATGGCCTCGTCGTTCAACGGCCCGATCCCCGGTCCGGAGAACGTCGCCGAGTACCACAGGTGGCTCGTCGAGTCGAAGCCATTGAGAACGACGCTTGCGAAGGTCGCCCCGGAGATCGCCGGAACCGGGAGTCCTTCCCCCGCGACCAGGGTGATCGTACCCGGACGGTCCCACCAGATCCCGAGGTCCGGATCCAAGATCGACCCGCTGTCCGTGAAACCCCAGAACGCGATCTCGTCCTGGTCGTTGATCACACCCCGGATGAAGTGCGAAAAGTGCACGCCCGCCGGGAAGCCGGGCGCCGGATCGCCGGGCGGGTTCCCGGGAAGCGGGCGGAAGCCTCTCACGAGAAACTCCGGTGATCCGTTCCGCGTGGTCCAGATGGAGCGCGCGCGCGTGAACTGCGCCGAGTGCAGTGCGGCCCCGAACAGGAGGGAGCCCTGCGCATTGATGTAGATCCCGATGTCGTCCTCCGGGTCTCCGAATGCCCGAAACCCGGTGCTCGAACCGAAGCGCACGTTGCCCGCACGGCCAGGCGCCTTGTCATCCTCGCGCACGAGCATCTGGAGACCGCTGGGGGTCTCCACCCAGATCGCCTCGTTGTCGTCGGTGGTGATCCCCGGCCCCTCCATCGTCCCCGCAAAGACGGCGGTCGTCTCGTTCGCATCCCAGACCGAGATGGGTCCCCGCTGCGAGGTGTCGTTCGCGAAGACGACACCCGCCGGCATCCCGGGAACCGGCTGGTCCTTCACCAGGATCGTCTCCCAGGTTCCTGTGCGGTTCCGCCAAAGCCCCTCGTTTTGGTAGCCGAGGCCGTTGCCGACCGTGAAGAACCCGTTCAGGAGGATCTCGTCGCCCCTGTGGACGGGATTGAAGTCGAAGATGCTCTCCCCCGCCGGCAGGTCCGGGAGCATGTCTCCTGTCAACAGAACCCGTTCCAGCGAGCCGAACCGCTCCGACCAGATGCCAGTCGCCGGGTTGTTGACCGGACCGATCGATCCGAAGATGGTCAGCCGGCCGTCGATGACGAACGGAGTGTGGCCGAACAGTCCCGGGAAGCCGGAGAAGATGTCCCCAGTTCCGGGCGCCGGATCCCCCACGAACAGGAACAGGTCGAGCGAGGTTCCGTTGAACTTCCAAATGCCCCGGTCGGTGTCTTCAATCGTGCTGGGATCTCCATCGCCGAGGAACGCGTGAAACGCCATGGTGCCTTCGCTCCCCACTGCGGGAGGAGCGGCGAGATTTCCGCCGAGTGGGGGTAGAGTGCCGAAGTGCTCGAACAAGAGTCCGGGCGCCGCTCCCGGCGCCGGATCGCCGCGGCGGGCCACGACGGTGAAATCGAACTCGAGACCCACCCCGCGGGCGGGAGTGACGGGAAGAAGGAACAGCGCGCCGCACCACAGGGCCATTAGATGACGAACAGTCCTCATCGGTCGGCTCCTCTCGGACTAATGGGCTTTTCGTTCGGGCGCTCGCGGAGAATATGACGCGGACGACCGGTCCTGTCTCACAGAGCCTGCCGCACGCACTTTCGTACATCTTTGGCACTGGCGACAGGTGCCGGCCGGGGTGACGTGCGTTCGCACACGGATGCAGCTTCTCGGCATGTCACTGGGGGCTGTGGATTCCGACTTCAGTCCTGGCCCAGGCTGTCAGATAATCCGCGGATGCCGTCGATCCGTCCCCGCAAAAGGGCAAAGCAGCCTCGCGCTGCTCCGATCAGACTTGAGAAACTCTCGGACGCCGAGATCGTTGCCCTCTGCGCGGGCGGGGACGAGGCGGCCTGGCGGGCCTTGGTCCTCCGTTACCGCCGGCTGGTCTACACGATCCCCTATCGGATGGGTCTTGATCCGGACGACTCTGACGAGGTATCCCAGGTCGCTTGGGTGCGGCTGGCCCAGCGGATCGGGCGGATCCGGGAGCCCGCGCGGGTGCGGGCGTGGCTCGTCACCACCGCCCGCCGCGCGGCGCTCAACGTCGTCGGAAGAAGGCGCGATGCCGCAACCGAGATGTCGGCCGAACTCACCGACCCTGCGGATCTGCCGTCCGAAGAGATCGAACGTCTCGAGCAGCAGCAGTTGGTGCGCATAGCCCTTGCGCAGCTCGACCGGCGCTGCCGAGACCTTCTGTCGCTACTCTACTATCCAGACGAGCGCTCAACCGAACCGGCCTCTTACGATGCCGTGGCGAAGAAGATGGGGATCGCCCCTGGGTCCGTCGGCCCAACCCGGCTCCGGTGCCTGAAGAAACTTCTGGTGCAGTACCGGAAACTACAGAACAAACAGGTATCATAGCTTCGCCGAGGCGGGTCTGTGAGACGGTCGGAGGTGGCCAGCATGCACCCTAGATTCGAAGACTGGATCGAGCTGATCGAAGGCTCGGTCGCCGGCGCGGCGCGCCACAGGCTCGAGGAGCACCTCGCCGAGTGTGACGAGTGCTGCAAGCGGGAACGTGAGATTCGCGACATGCTGGAGACAATGGTCGCAGACCGCTTGTTGGAGCCGTCACCCGCCGCGCTCTCATCTGTTTTCGAAGCGCTCCGACCGTCCGGCTTCAAGCTCACACTCCCAGGCTGGGCCCGCGGCCTACGCGAGCGGCTGGCTCGGCCCGCCTTCGATACGCTGGAGAATCGCCAAGAGGCGTTCGCGGGTGCGCGCTCCTCGTCCGTGGCCCGGCGGCTCCGATTCAACGAGGGGCGACTCGAGCTCGACATTCTCGTGGAGGCAGAAGGAGACCGGCGCCGCCTCACGGCCCAGCTCCTCTCGCTCGGCGAGGAGCCTCAACCCCTGGTCGGCGCCCGCTTCCTCGTTTCAGCGAGTGGGACGATCGAGGCCGACGGCGAGACCGACGCGCACGGCGGATTCCTGCGGGAAGTCGCGGCCCCCGGGGACATCGAGGTCCGGGTAGCGACCGAAGACGGACTCGTCGTTTTCACTATCCCGGACTGTTGATCGAGTGGCTCTTGTCACCGAGGTCCTCAGGGCGCCCGACCTCGACGCCGTCCGCAGACTCGCAGCCGACCGGCCTATCGCCGATCTTCAGGCGATCTTCCCGTCGCTGAAGGACGAGGTCCAGCGAATGATGCGCACGGAACCGAAGCGTGCGCTCGACATCGGGGAGCGCGCCGTCGTCGTGGCGGAGATCGCGCGCGATCCCGAGCTCGAAGCGCGAGCCGCCTGGATGCGCGGTTACGGGCTGGTCGGCATCCTGCGAGCCCGGGAAGCCGCCGCAGACTACGAGCGCGCCGCCGCCATCTTTCGCGACCTGGGGAACAAGCTCGAAGAGGCCGAGGTCGCGATCGGCTGGGTCGGCGCCCTGATGTTCTTGGGCGATTACGAAAAGGCACTCGCTCTCGGGGAACGATCGCTACGCGTGCTCCGGCGGCGCGGGCGCGTCGCCGAGGCCGCGAAGCTCGACTTCAACCTCGGGAGCATCCACGATCGGATGAAAGGTCCCGTGGCCGCGAAGCGGCACTTCGACCGGGCCCTCAAGTCCGCAAAACAGCTCGGCGATCCGGTGATGATCCGCGTCATCCAAATGAACCGGGCACACGCGTTCAAGAGTCTCGGACGGTGGGAGCAGGCCGAGAGCCTCTACCACTGGGTCCGGAAGGCGGCGCATGAAGCGGGCGAGACGCGCTTGGTAGGTCTCGCCGAGGGCAACCTCGGTCACTTGGAGCTCTTGCGAGGGGAGTACGGGCGGGCTTTCAAGCGTCTGGAAGCGGCGCGAGCCCTGCAGCTCGAGGATCCCTACCTACTGACTTACACGCTCGGGGATCTCTCCCAGCTCTTCTTGGAAATGAACAGCTTTCAGCGCGCGAACGCTCTCGGGCGCCAGGCACGGTGCGTCGCGCTTCGACACGGCATTCGGTTCGAAGTGGGGCGGGCCGCTACTTATCAGGCCATCGCGTGTCTCGGCCTCGGCGAGATCACCCAGGCCTCCACGCATCTCGAGGACGCGACCCGCGCGTTTCAGCTGGAAGGTAACCCTCCCCCCAGATTCGTCGGCTCGCTCTTCTGGGCGGAGCTCGAGGCCCGCCGCGGTCGGCTCTCGTCGGCGGCGAGGCTTCTCGCGCGGGCGGCCGAGGTGTTCGCCAAGGAGAGGCTGCCGCTGTACGAGGCAACTGCGTGGGTGAATCGGGCGGCGATCGAGCTCCGGCGAGACCGCCGCGAGAGTGCCCGGACGGCGATCACCCGAGCTCGACGCCTGATGCGGCGCGTGCGCTCGCCTTGGCTGCAGGCTCGCATCGACCACCTCGCCGGGCGGGTGGCGATGGACGAGCAGAAGATGGGAGTCGCCCTGAGGAGTTTTCGCAAGGCGGTGGAGCGCGTCGAGACGAGCCGGGGGCGCATCGGCATCGACGAGCTCTGCATCCACTTCGGCGCAAACAAGGCGCCGATCTACACGGATCTGGTCGAGACGCTGCTGCGTCGCGGGGGGAAATCAGCCGTTGCCGATGCCTTCGAGGTGGTCGAGCGTTCGCGATCCCGCGCGCTCGTGGATCTTCTCGCCGGCCACCTGACCGGCGCGCGCAACAAGGCGGACCCCGGAGTCGCGCGCCTCATGCGGCGGCTGGAGACGTTGCGGGCGGAACTGAACTCGCTGTCGGGTTTCAGCGCACGGTGGGACAAGGGTGGCAGCGACGAGTCGCGGCCCCGATGTTCGGCGGCCGAGGTAAGGAAGCGGGAGGAGGAATTCACCGACGTCGTCCACCGGTTGCGTGCCAAGGACGCGCCGATCGGAGCCCTGACCGCGGGCGAGACCGCGACTCTGGCCGGGGTTCAGCGCGGGCTACCCGCAGGCACAATCCTCGTCGAGTACTACGTTCATCCACGCGGATCGATGGCGTTCGTCGTGGCCCGGGATGGCGCCCGCCTCGTCGAGCTTCGGGCGGGGCACAAGGAGATCGTCGACAATATGTCGCGACTCCGCTTCCAGCTCGAAAAGTGGTTCTATGGAAAAGCGTATGTTGAAGCACGCCAGGCGGTGTTGCGCGACGCCCTTGAACACGAGCTGCGCCGGCTTGCAGAGCGGCTGTGGGACCCGCTCGGAGTGAGCGCCCGACGCGTCATCGTCGTTCCCCATGGACCGTTGCACTCGCTGCCGTTTCACGCCCTGACCGGAGCCGATGGGGTGCCGTTAGCGAAGCGGCACGTCTTCTCGTACCTACCGAGCGCGAGTGTCCGCCGTTACCTCGACGAAGACCACACGGCGACGAACAGCCGCCGTTTTGCGGATGCGCGGATCTTGGCGGTCGGCGCGGGAGACGGTTCCATCCCGCAAGTAGATCAGGAGGTCAAACGCGTGCGCCGCCTCTTCCGCCGGGGTCGCACTCTTCGGGGCAGGCACGCGACCCGAGAGCGGTTCGTGCGGGAGGCCCGCAACGCGGACGTCGTACACGTCGCCACGCACGGCGTATTCCGCCAGGACGATCCGCACTTCTCCGCCCTGCAGCTCGCTGACGGCTGGATGAGCCTCTACGATCTCTACGGCCTGCACCTGAGAGCCGGACTCGTCTGCGTGAGCGCGTGCAACAGCGGCCGCAACTGGGTCGGCGCAGGAGACGAGATCGTCGGGCTCGTCAGGGGTTTCCTACACGCGGGGGCGCGGACTCTCGTTGTCAGCCTTTGGCCGGTGCAGGATGACTCGACGGTGCGCTTCATGGAGATCTTCTACCGGCACTTGCGCTCCCACCGACCGGCGGAAGAGGCTCTGACCGCTGCGATGTTGGAGCTCCGGGAGGAATTCCCTCATCCATATCATTGGGCGCCGTTCGTGCTCATCGGACGCGGCGGACCCATCAGCCACTCCTTAGAATAGACCAGCCACGAGCGCCGTCGTGGTCAGGGCGAGGCCCCAGAGCGTACTGTCCGAACATCTCGATCGAGGCCGCCCATCTCACGCCGCCCGCCGATGGTAGTAGCTGAGCACGCCGCCGAGTCGCGCACTGACCTCGACTCTCCCCTCACGCTGCGGTGCCGCCCCGCTGACGATCTCGTTCCCGATGCCTTGGTGGCTTCGCTCGTCGTGGTAGTGTTCCACATACTCGGCGATCGCTCGATCGAGCGATTCCTGCCCCAGGAAGATTCCCCGATCGAGACACTCGGATTTGATCGACCTCACGAACCGCTCCGCGTGCGCGTTCATGTTCGGCGCTCGGTACGCCGTCAGTAGGATTTCAACTCCTGTAGCGTCCATAAAGAGAAGTCCGTGTTCTCGCCTTGGAATTAGTTGGCACGTCCTCTCCTCACGGGCCGGACAGAGTCCACTTGAGGAGGGATGATCATGTCATTCTGGAAGCGATCCAAGAGAAGAGAGGAAGCC
>JALGZO010000225.1 GCA_025774865.1 bacterium
AGGCCGTCCGCGGCGGCGGCAGGATCGAGCGGGACGAGCGAGACCGCAAGGAGAAGCGAGTACCTGATGAAGCGCATTATGCGAGACTCCGACGTCAGGACCACGGCGCGCCCGCAGGCCCGCCGTACCGATGGGTGGCCAGGCGACGCACGGGCACGCATTGCCTGCGCATCTCTCTGGAATCCGATCTCGGCAGGGGAATAGCTCTGTTCCTCGGGGCAGACCGATCGCGGCCCAGCGCGATCCTCGGGGTCGGCGCTCTTCCGACGGCCCCGAGCCGATCATACCGCGTTGACGTTAGCAGCGCGTCACCGCGAGTGTCAAGATTCGGCCGATCGCCGTCCCTCCTCCAGGCGACCCATCTTGCGGTACTTTTCGACTCTCGCCCGTACGAGCTCATCCGCGGGCATCCTTTCGAGCTCCTCGACCGCCTGTTCGAGGACATCCGCGACCTCGGCGGCCGCGGCTGCCGGATCCCGGTGCGCGCCGCCGGCCGGCTCCGGAACGAGCCCGTCCACGATCCCGAGCTCACGTAGGTCCTCCGCCGTGAGCCGCAGTGCATCCGCCGCCTCCGGCGCGCGAGAGCGATCGCCCCACAGAATCGCAGCGCATCCCTCGGGCGAGATGACGGAGTAGACCGCGTTTTCCATCATGTAGACCCGGTCGCAGATTCCGAGCGCGAGCGCTCCTCCGCTTCCGCCCTCGCCGATCACCATCCCGACGATCGGCACTGGAAGGCGCGCCATTTCCAGCAAGTTCCTCGCGATGGCTTCCGCCTGACCCCTCTCCTCGGCCCCGATCCCGGGGTACGCCCCCTGCGTATCGATGAACGTCAGGATCGGACGGCCGAAGCGACCCGCGAGCTTCATGAGACGGAGCGCCTTTCGATAGCCCTCGGGGTGGGGCATTCCGAAGTTGCGCTCCAGCTTCTCCTTGATATCTCGGCCCTTCTGGTGGCCCACGAACAGCACCTTCCGTCCGCGGAAGACGCCGATCCCCCCGACGATGGCCCGATCGTCCGCGAAGCTGCGATCTCCGCGCAGCTCGAGGAACCCTTCGGCCAGCACCTCCAAGTAGTCCAACGTATGCGGGCGCTTGGGGTGACGCGCGAGCTGCACCCGTTGCCATCGGGTGAGCCCGGTGAAGATCTCGTGACGGAGCTTCTCGGCCTTGGACTCGAGGCGGTGCAGCTCTTCCCGGAATTCGAGCCTCTCGCCGTTCGCGAAGTCCCGGAGCTCCTCGATCTTCTGCTCGAGCTCGACAAGGGGTCGCTCGAAATCGAGCCAGCCACCCATCCCTTGGCTCATCTTGGTCTCCGAACTCTCTGGGACGGTCGTCGTGGCAGGCACGGCCGCTCTCTTCCCCGGATTGCCGAAACAGCCCCTTTGGCCGGCTAGCTCAGGCTAGAGCGGTTCCAGCCCGGCCAAGAGAGGGTGTCCGGACCCGGCTAGAAGCTCTCCATGTAGGAGATCGTGAACTCCCGTCCCCAGCCTTCGTCGACGATGACGTCCGAGAACACGGGGTCAGGCTTCTCCGAGTTCTTCAGCATGTCGCGTATCGAGAACCGCATCCCGATCCCGGACGCGAGACTCCAGTTCAGGCCGAAGTTCAAGTAACCCCGACCCCTCCCGTAGATCCCATCGTCGCGGTTGTCGTTCAGGGCGAGATCGTATTCGAGAGCCAGCCCCACGGCCGATCCGACGCTCTTCTCCAACCCGAGGAAAGGCGTGAGGTTCTCATCGTCGCCCTCTTCGAGGGAGCGATTCAAGCCTCCGTGCACGGAGAAGTCGCCATACCAGGCGTAGTTCTTCGACAGAACGGCGTAGATCCCCTTCGACTTGTACTGGTAGCGCTGCAGCTCCTCGTTGTAGTGGCCCGAGCCCTCCGTATCGATCCCGACCGCGAGCGCCGGCACGACGAAATCCTCTTGAAGCACCCGGATCTTCAGGGCGAACGCCGGCTGCGGATACCAATCCGGGCGGCCGTCGCCGATCACCTGCATGCCTCCGTACGCCCCTCCGAGAGACAGCCATGAGAGCAGCCCGACATCGGCCCGAGCCATGACCCCTCCGCCCGGATACGTGCGGAGCTGGGTCTCGAATGAAGCCTCCGGCACGAGTCCCGCCGTCGGGACATCGACGAGCACCCTTGAAGGGGTGGGAGCCATGACCTGAGCAACGGCGGGGCCCGCCATCATCAAGGCTCCCAGACATGTGATCACCGCGACCAGCGCGGTCCACTTCCCTGACATCCCACTCCACCACACCATCGTGGACCTCCCTTGAATTCCCGAGGGTCCGCCGGGGCGATTTGCCGAAGCGGCGCCTTCGACCCGTGAACCCGGGTTTTTCGAGCCAGCGGACCGTAGCAGAGGGTTTTTCGCGCTGTCAACGACCCGCCCTGAAGGCCGGTCATCCAGGCCGTCGCGGGGTCGCGAGTATCTAGTACGGGGCCGGAGCCTCCACCGGCCGGCGGCCCCGCCGGACCTCGCCCGGGGTGGGATCCCACCGCCCGCCCAGGCGGACCCCTCCCTCGCCCACGAGCTCCTCCAGCTCGCCGAGCGCCTCGACCGAGGCCGGGAGTCGAACGTCGGGGATCTCGACCTGGACGAGCTCCCCGCCCCGGAGCCCGACCCGGAGGATCGTTCGCATGCCCCCCACGCGTCGCCGCCCGATGTCCCGGAGCCTCTCCACGAACCCGTCGTCCACGTCCGGATCGGACACGTCGAGGACCACCCGGTCGACGATGCTCTCGGCGACCTGATCCAGGGGGATCGCGCGGTTCAGCAGGAGCTTCGGCTCCGTTTCGCCCCGCTTCGATAGCGTGCCGCCGACGAGCACCATGGCGTCGGGAACGAGGAACTCGCCGTAGCGCTCCAGCGGCTCCGCGAACACGATGGACTCGAAGGTGCCGGTGAAGTCCTCGAACTCGATGAACGCCATACGATTCCCGCGCCGATCGAAGGCGCCGCGCCGAGCCGTGACGAGTCCGCCGAACACGACGTCAGCCCCGTCCGTGACCTCGGCGATCTCGGCGGCCCGCACCGTGGCGAATGAACGCACCTCCGTGGCCCACTTGAGCAGCGGATGCCCCGAGTAGTAGAAGCCCAGCACTTCCTTCTCCAGATGAAGGAGGGCGGCGTGAGACCACTCCTCCGTCTCGGGGAGCCCCCGTCGGAACGGGTTGATCGCGTCCGCGTCGGCCGTTCCCTCGAACAACGATGTCTGCCCGCGCTCGCGATCGAGGCGCACCCGATTCCCGACCTCCAGGAGCGAAGGGATGGCTTCGAAGACTTCCGCCCGGTGACCTCCGAGGCGATCGAACGCGCCGGCCTGCGCCAGGCTCTCGAGCACTCGGCGGTTCACGGTCTTGAGGTCGATGGCCGTCACGAAGTCGTAGAGACTCTCGAAGCTCACCTTTTCGCGCCGCACCTCGAGGATCTTTTCGATCGCGCCGACACCCACGTTCTTGACGGCGGCGAGGCCGAAGACCACCCCGCCTTCCTTCACGGTGAACCCGGCGTCCGAGCGGTTGATGTCCGGCGGATCGAGCCGGATGCTGGAGCGCCGCGCCTCCTCGATCAGCACGGGAACACGTTTCGAGTCGCCCATCTCGGAGGTGAGAGTCGCGGCCAGGAACTCCGCGCAGTGGTTCGCCTTCAGCCATGCGGTCTGCATCGAGAGCACCGCGTAGGCCGCCGAGTGCGACTTGTTGAATCCGTAACCGGCGAAGTACGCCATGAGATCGAACACCTGCTCGCCGATCGCGTCCTCGATGTGCTTGCGACGACAGCCTTGGAGGAATTTCTCCCGCTGGCGGTCCATTTCCTCCGGCTTCTTCTTGCCCATCGCCCGACGCAGGATGTCGGCTTCGCCCATCGTGAAGCCGGCCATCTCCGCCGCGATCGCCATGACCTGCTCCTGGTACAGGATGACGCCGTACGTCTCCCGGAGGATCGGCTCGAGTATCGGGTGGAGCACTTCGATCCTCTTGCGGCCGTGCTTGCGGTCGATGAAGTCCTTCTCCATCCCCGCCCCCAGGGGGCCCGGTCGGTAGAGCGCCGTGGCCGCGACGATGTCCTCGAAGACGGACGGACGCATCAGCTTGAGCAGCCCGCGCATTCCCGAGCTCTCGAACTGGAACACGCCGATGGTGTCGCCGGCGCTGAGGAGCTGATAGGTCTTCACGTCGTCGTACGGGATCTCCTCGGGCGTCATCGTCCGGCCGATCTTCTCCGCCACCAGATCGAGAGCCCGGTGGACCACGGTCAGCGTGCGCAACCCCAGGAAGTCCATCTTGAGGAGCCCGACGTCCTCCACCGACTTCATGTCGTACTGGGTGGTGATTTCCTTCTTGTTCGTGAGAAAAAGCGGCACGTAGTCGGTGAGACGGCCCGGGGCGACGACGACCCCGGCCGCGTGCGTGGAAGCGTGCCGCGCCAAACCCTCCAGCACCCGTGCGTGCTTCACGACCCGATGGAACGAGGAGTCGCTCTCCTCCAGACGACCGAGATCCGGATTCTGTTGAAAAGCCTTCTCGAGGGTCATCCCGACGTCGGCCGGCACCATCTTCGCGATGCGGTCCATCTCGCCGAACGGAACCTTCAACACGCGACCGACGTCGCGCAGCGCCGCCCGGGAGGCCATCCGGCCGAAGGTGATGATCTGCGTGACGCTCTCCTTGCCGTACTTCTGCACCACGTAGTCGATGATCTCACTGCGACGCTCGTAGCAAAAGTCGATGTCGATGTCGGGCATCGACACGCGCTCCGGGTTCAGGAATCGTTCGAACAGCAAGTGATGCTCGAGCGGGTCGATGTTCGTGATTCCGAGACAGAAGGAGACGAGCGATCCCGCCGCGGAGCCTCGCCCGGGGCCGACCGGAATCCCGCGCTCGCGCGCCGCTTCGACGAAGTCGTGCGTGATCAGGAAATAGCCCGAGTAGCCCATCTGTTTGATGATCCCGAGCTCGTAGTCGAGGCGGCTCCGTATCTCCGGCGTGACATCGTCGAAGCGCCGCCGCATTCCTTGCTCCGCGAGGCGCGTGAGGTATTCGTCCTGGGTCGCGATTCCCTGAGGCAGCGGGAATTGCGGTAGCTTCAGTTCACCGAGCCGGAGCTCGACGTTGCATTTTTCCGCGACCTCGACCGTGTTCGTCACGGCTTCGGGGATGTCGTGGAACAGCAGCTTCATCTCCTCGGGCGTCTTGAAGTAGAGCTGATTGGTCGACATGCGGAGACGCTTCGGATCGTCGTACTCCTTGCCCGTCCCGATGCAGATGAGGAGATCCTGAGACTCCGCGTCCGCCGCTGCCATGTAGTGACAGTCGTTGGTCGCGACGACGCTCGCGCCGGTCCGCGCGGCGAGCCGCCGGAGTCCGGGAATGACGCGCCGCTCCTCATCGATGTCGTGATCCTGGATCTCGATGTAGACGTCGTCCGCTCCGAGGATGTCCTGGTAGAAACCGAGCGCCGCCAGCGCCCTTTCTTCCTTTTCCTCCAGCAGGAGCGAGGGGATCTCGCCCTTCAGGCACGCGGTGAGAGCGATGAGCCCCTCGGAATGCTCGGTCAGAAGCTCGCGATCGATGCGCGGGCGGTAGTAGAACCCCTCCAGGTGCGCCTTCGAGGTGAGTGCCATGAGGTTTCGGTAGCCCCGCTCGTCCTTCGCCAGGAGGACCAGGTGGTGCGTCGTCGGGCCGCCGGCCGAGGCGGGCGTTCGGTCGTGGCGACTCCCGGTCGTGATGTATGTCTCGCAGCCCAGAATGGGTTTCACGCCGCGTCGGTGCGCTTCCTTGTAGAACTCGACGCAACCGTGCATCGCGCCGTGGTCGGTGATCGCCAGCGCGGGCATCCGGCAATCGTGGGCCGCGGCGACCAGCTGCGCGAGGCGGTTCGCCCCATCGAGGAGGCTGTATTCCGTGTGGTTGTGGAGATGGACGAAGTCCGCGTGAGCCAGCTTCAAGGAAGCCTCACCGTTTCGACCCGCTGCGACGTGTTCCCACAACGGTCCGTCGCGCGAATCTCGAAGCGGCCGCCGGCTCCGGGCTCGGCGAGGAACTCGGGATACGCGATGACGTCCCCGGTCTCGTCGTCGAGCTCGTAGAGAAGCGAGCGACCTTCGAAGAGAATCTCGACGTCGCTGCAGTCGATGCCGCAGCCGTCGTCCTCGGCGAGAAAGGTGAGGCGGACCCGCCCGTGCCGTTCCCCGAGACGGGGTTCGCCGAGGACGGGAGCCGTCACATCCTCGAAGAGTCCGATCCCGAGAGGAGTCCGGGTTTCCGTGACCCGACCTCCGCCTTTCCGCGCTTCGCCCCCAATGTACCGGAAACCATCCGGCTCATGCACGAAGATGCCGAGTCGATCGGGATCGAAATCGGCGACGTCCGGAACCAGCTCGACCTCGTACGCCGCCGTGATCGGAACCTGGCCACTCTCCAGGAACCGGAGCGGCGCTACCGACCGCAGCTCGCCGTCGCGCGACGGCGAGGGCTCTCGACGGACCTGGACCCAGGTGGGTTCCGCGAACCCGTCCTCCGGAAAGCGAAACGAGGCTTGCCCGTCGTCGGTCGTGACCTCGCCCCCGCGCGTCACCCGTGAGGGAGCGGCAAATCGGAGCCCCACCGGTCGACCCCAGGGGTCGTAGCCCTTCCACTCCTCTCCCCGCCCCGACCACACCCGAACCCCGACGGTGGCGACCGGGACGACCACCCGTACCCCACGGCCCCACGGCCTCACGAGAACGGCGGCTCCGTCGTCCCAGCCTCCCGAGAGACCACTCCAGCAAACGGTCTCGGGGAAACGCACTTCGAACCAGGCTCCCAGCGTCTCGATCTCGAATTCGGGAGAAGCGACCTCGCCGGGGGGAGCACTCGTCTCGGGCGCCACCGTTCGGGCGATGCCGGACGCGCCGAGGACATCCACGGCCCGTGCGCGGACGAGCACATCCCGAACCCCCTCTCCGGGCACGCGTTGTGTCATTCGGAGGCGCGCGTGGAAGGTGTGGTCGGCTTCCGGTACGACTCTCGGCGCCAGATGCCAGGTCTGCCCGGCATCGAGCGAGTAGTCGAACGCGATGTGCCGAATCGCCCGCCCGCCCGGGCGGTACGCCCCGTGGACCACGACGGAGTCGGGCCACTCCGCCCCGAGCTCCGCGTCCACCTCGCGGAGCGCCTCGGCCTGACGGACGAGCTCCACGGACATCACCGAGACGGTCGGCGGCGCGGCGAAGGACAGCTGGAGGTCGACCGTCCCGCGGTTCCCCGCCGCGTCCTCCACGACGATCGAGAGCTTCCGCGTCTTCTCGCCCGGTCGCTGCACGGAGTCGCGCCACGGAAACCCTCGGGCCGCCTCGACGGCCTCGTCCGGCGACTCGGGAAGTACCGGTGGACGCTCCTCGGGCGGAGTCTGTCGCGCCCGCACCATTCCATCCGCTCTCCAGTCGCCTGGCGAGAACGGCAGGTCGTTGCCGCTCCGGCGCCAGAGGTTGTGGAAGCGACCGACTTTCGTGTAGCTGAATCGCGGATCGATCTGGGTATCCATCAGTTTCGTCTCGGAGAACGCGAAGCCACGGTAGTCGACTTCGAACAGGAGCTCGCTCCCCTCGTGGAGCGACATCCGGCGCGGCGCGAGGCGGAAGCGGCACTCGTCGGCGCTCTCGTCGACCTCGATCGCGATCCCGATCTCTCCTTCCACCGGGATGACGCGGGGAATGCGCCCCGCCGGAGGCTCGCCGTGGACATCGAGGATGACGGTGTCCGAGCGGCCGTCGACGGACGAGACGAAGGTCAAGGGGGTGAGCGCGACCCGCGTGACGAAGGGCGGGCTCGCATCCTTGACGGGAAACCCCTCCGTGAGGGGGTTGAGAGGTCGTTCGTTCTCGTCGCGAATCTCGAAGTGCAGGTGCGGCACCCCGGCTCCGGACTGGCCCGTGTAGCCCACGACATCGCCGGCCCGGACCGGGATTCCGGGCGAGAGCGTCAAGTCGCCGTACATGGTCCCCTCGGATTCCTGGTATTCCCGCATGGACTGAGCGACCGCGCCCTCTAATCGCGCGAGGTGCGCGTAGACCGCGGTCCGACCGTCCTCGAGCCTCAGGTAGAGCGCTCTGCCGTAGCCCCCGCACGAAACCCGCGCGCGGACCAACTCGCCGTCGCCCACGGCGAAGCACCGGAACCCGGTGCGACCACGAGTCGAAATGTCGATACCGGAGTGAAAGTGACCGGGGCGAAACTCGCAAAACGAGGAGGTGACGCACCGGCCGGCGTCGGTCGGCCACACGAGCGGGGCGGGGTCCGGTTCTGGCAAGCGCGCGACGGTCGGCTCCGAGGCGATCGAGGAAACCGCCGTCGAGGAGAGACCCGTCACCAGCAGGAGCGCTCGGGATACGGCCGCGGTGCATCTCATCGGAGGCGGCACGGTATCAACGGGTTTCGGCACTGTCAACCGAACCACGGAGGGGGCGCTCGCGCTTGCTCGGGCCAGGTCCGCGTGCTACCATGCCGCGGTTTTGCTGCAGCGCAATTCGCTGCGAGCCCCTGAGAGGAGCCCACGCGTCATGGTGATGAGCGCCCTTCGCGAGAAAATCAAGATCATCATTCTCGTCACGCTCTTGGCGTTCGTGGGCCTCATCTTCTTCGAGTGGGGGATGCAGGGCAGCGGCCGAGGCCGCGGCGGCTCGCAATCCGGTGCCGCGGCCCGCGTCAACGGACGTGAGATCTCCTGGGATTCGTACCGCCGCACCCGCCAGAACGTGCTCGCGACCTTCGAGCAGCGGACGGGCCGCAGTCCCGAGTCCATCGACCAGGGGGCGATCGAGGACGAAACATGGATCACGCTGATCCAGGACGCCGTGATCCAAGAAGAGATCGACAGGCACGGTATCAGGGTGAGCGATGCGGAGATCCTCGCGATCATGCGGACGAGCCCGCCGGACTTCGTCCGCCAGAACTTCGTGGACGATTCCGGACAGTTCGACCCCGTGCGCTACAGCCAAGCGCTCGCCGACCCGACCTTCGACTGGACCCTGGTCGAGAACTACATCCGGGCGGTGGTGCCCCGCAACAAGCTGCAGAACTTTCTCAGTCTGAACGTGCGTGTGACGAGCGCCGAGGTCCGCGAGAGCTTTCTCGCGCAGAGCGAGACCGTCAAGGCACGGCACGTGGCTTCCCCGTCGTCCTCCGTGGAGCTCCCGGACGGCGCGATCACGGACGATGACCTGCAGGAGTTCTACCGTGAGAACCGCGACGACTTTCGCGTCGGGGCCCAGGCCGTCCTCGACTTCGTGAGGATCGCGAAGGCGGCGACGGCCCAGGACAGCTCCGAGATCCGAGAGGATCTGAACCAAGTGCGGCAGATGGCCATCGAAGGTGGCCAAGACTTCGCGACGATCGCTTCGCGATACTCCGACGATCCCTCCGCGGACCGCGGAGGCGACCTCGGGTTCATCGCGCGCGGCGACATGCCGTCGGAGCTCGAGGACGTCGCATTCGCGACGGAGGTCGGCGAGATCTCCGAGGTCTTCGAATCGCCGTTCGGGATGCATTTCCTCAAAGTGGAGGACCGCCAGCAGGAGGACGGTGTCGACCGCGTGCACATACGGCACGTCCTCATGCGCATCGAGCCGTCGAACACGACCGTGCGGGCCGCGGCACGGCGGCTCGGAGACTTCCTCGACGCAATCGCGGAAGGGGCCGTCTTCCGGGAAGCGGCGCAGCAGCTGGGACTCCAGGTCGAGACCACGGAACCGTTCGAGCGAGATGCTTTCATTCCGGGAATCGGGCTCATGCGCGCGGCCCACCGCTTCGCGTTCTTCAACGAGCTGGGCGCCACGACCGTCGATCCGTTGGAGGATGACGACAACCTGTACGCCTTCCGTCTCGCCGAGCTCCGGGAGCCGCACATCCGACCGTTCGAGGAGGTTCAGGAAGCGGTACGCGTTCGAGTCGAAGAAGAGAAGCGTCGCGTCGCCGCCCGGAAGAACCTCCAGGTCGCGATCGCGGCGAGCGACGGCTCACTCGGAGGAATCGCGAAGGCTCTGGGCGCCGAGATCGACACGACCGGCGAGTTCAGCCGCCAGTCGTTCGTCCCCGGCGTGGGCCGCCGCAATGCGTTCGTCGCGACCGCCTTCGGGCTGCCGCTGAACGAGGTTTCACAGGTCGTCGATACCGATCGTGGATCCTACGTGATCGAGGTGATCGAGAGGACATCCGCGGACGAGGCCGACTTCGTCGAGCAACAGGAGAACATTCGGGGGGAGATCCTGTTCCGGAAACGTCAAGCATACTTCCAGGCGTGGCTCGAGCAACAGGTCGTCGCCGCCGACGTCATCGACTTCCGCAATGGAATCGGGGCGGATTGGGAGCCTTCCTCGTCGGCGCTCCTCTATGCGGAGGCCGGCAGCGCGTAACGTCCTCTCCGGCGCCGCCGTCAATCTCGCGGGGGGAGCTCCGCCTTCCGCAGCCAGTATGTCTCCAGGATCCGGATGATGTTCCGGTAGCCTTCCATCGAGTTCGGCTTCGTGAAGTACGAGTTCGCTCCGAGCTCGTAGCACCGAGTGATGTCGAGGTCGTCGCCGGAGCCGGTGAACACGATGACGGGGATCGTCCGTAGCGACAGGTCGCGGCGGATCGCCGCAAGCGTCTCTCGACCGCCGAGTCCGGGCATCTCCAGGTCCAGCAAGATCAGCGCCGGCCGGTTGGGACGAGGCTCCTCGATCGTCGCGTGACAGGCAGACAGGGCCACGAGCGCCTGTTCACCGTCCTCGGCCCAGCGCAGTTCGACCGGGCTCTCGCATTCCGTGAACGCCCACGCGATGAAGTCGCGATCGTCGGGATCCGAAGGCCTTCGTGCGCCGCCCGTAGCTGCGCGAGCTCCGAGGAGTCGATGGAATCCGTGCCGGGAGTCGCGAACCCCGTACTCCGGCCCCTCCTGAGAACTTCGTTCACGCTCGCCTCCCGAGGTCCAGGTACGTATCGGCAAAGCGTGGGGTTCTCTTGACTTCTTTTGTCGGTCGCGGGAAGGACTCTCTATTGGCGGGGCGTCGGCCCGACCGGGCCGTCGGGAGGGGTCCGCGGCTCGGGCGGGGTGTCCGCCGGGCCGTCCGCCGGGGTGCCACCGGCGCTCGGCGGCGGGGCATCCTGGGAGGGGGTCAGAGAGGGTCGAGCGTGCGGCAACGGCTCATCTTCACGAGCGTCCACCAGGTTGACTTCTCGTTGCAGCTCGGTGCTCAGACGACGAATTTCACGCAGGCCCTTGCCCAGCCCGCGCGCCACCTCCGGGATCCGCTGCGGTCCGAAGACCAGGAGCACGACCAGGAAGATGATGAGGAGCTCTGGTCCACCGATGCCGCCCAAGACGACCTCTCTCGTTTCGCGGCGTCAGCCGAGCGATGCGGCGCCCGCGGAAATCATCAGTACCATCGGAACAAATAGACCGTCGCGAAGACACCGAGCACGGCGATCAGGTTGATCTTCAGCGAGAAGCCGAACGTAAACGTGAAGGCGACCAGGTTCACCGTCACCGGTCCGAACGACGGATCGGCAGCGGCAAGAAAGAAACTCTTCACCACACCATCTGGCACGATGTGCCCGATCGCCTCGCCGACCGCCGTTCCGATGATCATCCCCAGAATGAGCATGAAGAGCAGGAACCCGAAGCTCTTGTGCCGCGTCGGCCTCATCAGTGCCTCCCCCCGTATTCCTGGCCCCGGTCTCTTCCGAGGATGACGGTAACTTCCAGCAGCAACTCCGAGTTCCGTTGCTCGAGGTACCCGGGGATCCCCAGCGCGCTCGCGACCTTCAAGGCGTACGTCTCCACCCCGACGCGGTCCAGCACGATCGTCTCCGCGTAGTCGCCGCGATCGGCGTTTCGGACGTCGACCACGTCGAAGCCGTGCTCCCGCAGCTCCCCGGCGAGCCCGAGACCGGCGCGATATACGCCCGAACCGTTCAGCACTTCCACGCGAATCGGCTTGCCGTCTTCACGCGCGGGCGCCTCGCGAGCCCGCAGCCCCAGCGACGCGACCATCACCGCCGCGAGCAGTCCCACGGCCGCGACTCCCACCGTCTTGGGTCTCACGTCCCCGACCCCTCCCTTTCCAACGCCCGATCGATAGCCCCGCGCAGCTTCTCGAACGTGTCGCTGAGCCTCTCGGGCAGCACCTTCGTCTGCCCCACGACCGGCATGAAGTTCGTGTCACCCAGCCACCGCGGTACGAAGTGCAGGTGGAGATGATCGGGGATTCCAGCGCCTCCGGCGCGCCCGAGATTCATTCCCAGGTTGAACCCCTGCGCATTCATCCCGCCGGACAAGGCGATTTCGAGCAGCGACGCAAGCCGCAACAACTCTGCCCGCTCCACATCCGTCAGCTCGGCGAGCCGGGGTACGTGACGAAACGGCACCACCATCGCGTGACCGTTGTTGTACGGATAGAGGTTCAGCACGATGTAGCACGTTTCGCCCCGGTGGACGACGAGGTTCTCCGGACCGTCCTCCGCCTTCGTCAACGCGCAGAAAACGCACTCGTCCTTCTCCTCTCCGATGGACGTGAGGTATTTCATCCGCCACGTCGCCCAGAGACGCTCGAGCAGGGTTCCTTCCGTCGTGCCGTCTTCCTTCATTGGATCTGTTCCGCCGGTCCGGTGCGCCTCGCCAAAATGTCGGCGATCGCCCGCAGCTGGTCACGATCGTTCACGCCGAGAATCTCTTCGGGAAGAGCCGCCGGCACCGCGATGACGGTTTTGCCCTCGTCGCGCAGAATCTTGACGGAATCCGTGAGGTAGTACTCACCTTGCGCGTTGTCGTTCTGGATCTTCCCGAGCACCGAGACGAGTTCCGCCGCCTCGAAGCAATACACGCTCGAGTTGACTTCGTCGACGCCGCGTTGCTCTGGAGTGGCATCCTTCTCTTCGACGATACCGAGAAACTCCCCCGTCTCCGAACGCAACACCCTCCCGTAGCCGGACGGATCCGGAAGCCGCGCCGTGAGTACCGTGACGGCAGCACCTTCCTCGCGGTGGCGGCGGCGTAGCGTCGCCAGGGTGTCGCCCTTCAGGAGCGGAACGTCACCGGCCAGGACGACCACCTCGCCGGCGAACCCACGCAGCTGGGACTCGGCGCGCCGAACGGCGTCGCCGGTTCCGGTGCGCTCGGGTTGCTCGACGAACTCCCACCCATCGGACGCGAACCTCTCTCGGACGAGCCCCGCACCCTTGCCGACGACTACCACGATGCGGTCGACTCCCGACTCCGTCGCCGCGCGCCCGACGTGCGCGAGGAGCGGCTTCCCTCCGACTTCGTGGAGCACCTTCGGCAGGTCCGAATTCATGCGCTTGCCCTCGCCCGCCGCGAGAATGATCGCCATCCCCTTCATCCCCTAGCCCCGCTCCCCTTCGACCGAAGCCGCCAGCGCCACGACATCGCCGACCGTGGATTCGCCCAGGAACACGTTGTCGATGAGGCGGGCCCTGCCCACGCGGGCCGCTACCGCCAGCAAAGCCGGCTCGACGCCTCGCGGTACGCAGCCTCGACCTCGCGCAGGCCACGTGAAAGCGCGAGCGACGCCTCCCGTTCATCGGCCGTCAGATACCGGTTCCTGGAGCTCAACGCGAGCCCGTCGGCGTCCCGGACCGTCGGAGCCACGACGATCTCACCGGGCAGATTCAGGTCCCGAGCGAGTCGTTGCACGAGAATCGCTTGCTGCGCATCCTTCTGGCCGAACACCGAGAAATCGGGCCGGACGATGTTCAGCAGCTTCGTCACCACGAGGGCCACGCCGTCGAAGTGCCCGGGGCGGCCAGCCCCGCACAGAGGCGCCGACAGCGCCTCGACCCGCACGATCGTTGCGAAGCCCTCGGGGTACATTTCGGCGACGGACGGCGAGAAGTAAAGGTCGACGCCGGCGTCCAGCGCCACCTCGAGATCCGACTTCGCCGCCCGGGGGTATGTCTCGAAATCTTCGCCGGGGCCGAACTGGACCGGATTCACGAAGACGGACAGAACCACGTAATCGGCGCGCTGGCGCGCGAGCCGGATGAGCGAGAGGTGCCCTTCGTGCAGCGCCCCCATCGTGGGAACGAATCCTATGGTGCGCCGCTGCTTCCGTGCATCGGCGACCGCGGCCCGGACGTCGTCAATTCGGGCGGCGTCCCGCACGGGGAGCCCTCCGATCGGACGAGCTATAGCTGTGATCGAGGTCGGGGAACGCACCTTCCTTCACTTCACGTCGGAACCGCCCGATCGCGTCGATCATTTCGTCGTTCAGGTTCGCGTACCGCTTGACGAACTTCGGCTCGAGGTGCGCCTCGATCCCGAGCAAATCGTGGAACACGAGAACCTGTCCGTCGCACTCGGGACCGGCACCGATCCCGATGGTGGGGATCGCGAGCGAGCCCGTGATCTCCCCGGCGATCTCGTGGGGAATGCCTTCGAGCACCAGCGAGAAGCACCCAGCGCGCTCGAGCAGGCCGGCGTCCTCGAGAATCCGCTTACGGGAGTCCTCGGTGCGCCCCTGGACGCGGAAGCCCCCGAAACGATGAACCGACTGCGGCGTGAGGCCAAGGTGCCCCATGACCGGGATGGAGGCGTCGGTCAGCGCACCCACCGTGTTCAGGAATTCACGACCACCCTCGATCTTCACGGCCTGGGCGCGGCCCTCCTTGATGAGACGACCGGCGTTCGCCACCGCTTCCGCCGTCGACACCTGGTAGGAGAGGAACGGCATGTCCGCGACGACGAGGCAGTGAGGGTCCGCGCGGCGCACGAGGCGGGCGTGATAGGTGACGTCTTGGACCGTCACCGGCAGGGTGTTTTCGTGACCCTGAATCACCATTCCGAGGGAGTCGCCGACGAGGATGACGTCGATCCCGGCGGCATCGACCACCCGCGCCGAATGGTAGTCGTACGCCGTTACCATCGTGATCTTCTCGCCCTTCTTCTTCATTGAAAGAAGGGTGCGTACGGTCACTGCCGTTGTCATGACGGCACCTCCCGGGCCTCGAGGAGTCTACTCGACGACCTTCGAGTCGTCGAGGGAGCCTACGCCCACTGGCGCTCCCCCGCCACGGCTCTCGTGGCCGTCAGCGCCCTCCGATGTACCGAGTTCCCTTCGAATGTTCCCGGATCATGCCGAGAAGCCCCTCGTAGTCGCCGTCGGTTCCGACCAGATCGATCTCGTTCGTATTGACGATGAGGAGAGGTGCGTCGTCGTAGTGGAAGAAGAAGTGGTTGTAGGCCTCGGCGAGCGTCTCGAGGTATTCGCGCGAGATGTCGCGTTCGAACTCGCGACCACGGTGCTTGATGCGCTCGAGCAGCACCTCGGTCGTGGCTTGCAGGTAGATCACCAGATCCGGCCGATTGAGCCTCGCCTCCAGCAGTGGCAGAAGAGTTCGGTACAGCGCGAGCTCGTCCTCGCCGAGATTGATCGTCGCGAAGATCTGGTCCTTCGCGAACAGGTAGTCTGACACGACACTCTCGGTGAAGAGGTCCCGCTGCGACAGCTCGAGGTGCTGCCGGTATCGTGACAGAAGAAAGAAGATCTGCGTCTGGAAGGCGAACGCGTCCGGGTCATCGTAGAAGCGGGCGAGGAAAGGGTTCTCTTCCACGACCTCCAGCACGAGTGACGCGCCCAAGCTCCTTGCAAGGCGATTCGCCAGCGTGGTCTTGCCGACTCCGATCACGCCCTCGACCGCGAGGTAACGGTTCGCCGAGGGCTCCGCTCCCTCTTCCTTCGGGGGAGCCATTTCCTCGATTATCTCCGACATGGGGCAAGCTCGATGAGGTCTCCCAGCGCGACTCCGGCGATTCGCTCGCACGCGGTGACGGCACCAGTGCGCCTCAGTCGGTCGAGCATCTCGGCGGCGGACACGTGCGTCTCGGGGTGCCGCCAGTCGGGCGCGACATCGATCAGTGGTTCGAGGACGAACGAGCGCTCCGGGAGTCGCGGATGCGGCAAGACGAGGTCCGGCTCCTGCTGCACGAGGTCACCGAACCAGAGCAGGTCGAGGTCGAGGGTTCGAGGCCCCCATCTCTCGCGGCGTTCGCGACCCGCCGAGCGCTCCTCTTCGTGCAAGAGATCCAGGAGTCGCCGCGGGGAGAGGATGGTCTCGAAAGTGGCGACGCCGTTGAGATAGTCGGGCTGCTCCGGCCCCTGCCATGGATCGCTGCGGTACAACCCCGACACTTCGACCAACGTGAGAGCGGAGTGCGTCCGCAGATGAGAGAGTGCCTGTTCGAACGCGACGTCCGGTCGACCCAGGTTCCCTCCGAAGCCCACCGCCGCGCGGTTCACTCGAGGACGTCTCCTCGAGAGACCTCGATCTCGACGTAGCCGAGATTCGGGCAGAACGGAATCTGCGCCTTTCGGATCCGTAGGGTGACGCCTTCGATGTCGAACTCTTCGTAGATCGTGTTCACGAGATCGGTCGCGAGGGCTTCGAGAAGGGCGAAGCGATCGCCGTGCACGATCTCCTCGATGCGCTCGTACACCTTTTCGTAGTTCACCGCATCCGGCAGGTTGTCGGACTTGGCCGCATCTTCGATATCCACGAAAAGATCCACGTCCACTTCGAAGCGCTGGCCGAGCTCCTTCTCGGCCTCGTGATAACCGTGGTAGCCGACAAGGGAGACGTCGGACAGCGTGACGCGCGCCAGATCGCTCATCTCAACACCTCGGGACCGGGGAGAACCGGGAGCGTAGCGGAAACGCGGCGTTTGTGCGCGGCCAATCTCGTCGCGTGAGCACGACCGGCCGCGCACACGAAAAAGGGCGCCCCCCGCGAGGGAGGCGCCCTTCGTGCAGTCGAGCGGGCGAGCCTACATCATTCCGCCCATGCCCCCCATTCCACCCATGCCGCCCATGCCGCCGGCTCCGGCCGGCGCCTTCTCTTCCTCTTCCGGCTTGTCCGTCACGATCGCCTCGGTCGTGAGGATCAGACTGGAGACGGACGCCGCGTTCTGCAGCGCGGAGCGCGTGACCTTGGCCGGATCGATGATGCCGGCCGTCACCATGTTCGTGAACTCGTCCGTGGCCGCATCGTAGCCGGTGGTCGCCGTCTTTTCGGCCTTGATCCGCTGCACGATCAGCGAGCCTTCCTGGCCGGCATTCTGCGCGATCTGCCGCGTGGGCTCCTCGAGTGCGCGCAGGATGATCTGCGCGCCGACCTTCTCGTCGCCGGAAAGCGACGCGATGACCTTCTCGACGTCCTTGATCGCGCGCAGCAACGCCACTCCGCCGCCCGGAACGATCCCTTCTTCACGCGCGGCGCGAGTCGCCGCGACGGCGTCCTCCACCCGGTGCTTCTTCTCCTTGAGCTCGGTTTCCGTGGCCGCGCCGACGTTGATCACGGCGACGCCCCCGGCGAGCTTCGCGAGCCGCTCCTCGAGCTTCTCGCGATCGTAATCGGACGTGGAGTCCTCGATCTGCTTGCGGATCTGACCGATTCGGGCCTGGATCTCGGCGCGCTTGCCGGCGCCCTCGACGATCGTCGTGTTGTCCTTGTCGATCGTGATGCGCTTGGCGCGACCGAGGTCACCGGTCGTCGCGTTCTCGAGCTTGAAGCCGACCTCTTCCGAGACCACTCGTCCGCCCGTGAGCACCGCGATGTCCTCGAGCATCTGCTTGCGCCGATCCCCGAAGCCCGGAGCCTTCACCGCCGCGATGGAAAGCGTGCCGCGGAGCTTGTTCACGACCATGGTGGCCAGCGCCTCGCCGTCGACGTCCTCGGCGATCACGAGGAGCGGCCGTCCGAGCTGCACGACCTTCTCCAGTACCGGAAGCAGGTCCTTCATGTTGGAGATCTTCTTGTCGTGGATCAGGACGTAGGGGTCCTCGAGGTTGACCTCCATGCGCTCGGCGTCGGTCACGAAGTAGGGCGAAAGATACCCGCGATCGAACTGCATTCCTTCGACCGTCTCGAGCGTCGTGTCCATCGACTTCGCCTCTTCCACCGTGATCACGCCATCCTCGCCGGCGTTGTAGAACGCTTCGGCGATGATGTTGCCGATCGACTCGTCGTTGTTCGCGGACACCGTCGCGACTTGCGCCACCATCTCCTTGCTGCCGCGAATCTGCTTCGCCTGCCGGTGAATCCCTTCGACGGCGGCCGTGACGGCCTTGTCGATGCCACGCTTGAGCGACATCGGGCTCGCGCCCGCGGCCACGTTCCGAAGACCCTGATGCAGAATCGCCTGGGCGAGAACCGTCGCGGTCGTCGTACCGTCACCGGCGACGTCGTTCGTCTTCGTGGCGACTTCCTTGACCATCTGCGCGCCCATGTTCTCGCAGGGGTCCTCGAGCTCGATCTCCTTCGCGATCGTGACCCCGTCGTTGGTGATCGTCGGGGCTCCGAACTTCTTGTCGATGACCACGTTCCGGCCCTTCGGGCCGAGGGTCACCTTCACGGCGTCGGCAAGCTTGTCGACGCCTCGCCGCAGCGACTCGCGCGCGCGGCTGTCGAACTCCATCATCTTGGCCATGTGTGGAACGTCCTTTCCGCCCTTGTCTGCGGGGCGATTCGAGTTTGATGCGGCGTCGCCCTCCTAGAGGATGGCGAGGATGTCGCTCTCCCGCAGGATCAGGTATTCCTTGGCTCCGACCGTGACCTCGGTGCCGGAGTATTTGCCGTAGAGAATCGTGTCGCCCTTGGTGACCTCGGGCTTCACACGATCTCCTTCATCGGTCAGGCGTCCGGGACCGACCGCCACGACACGCCCCTCGGACGGGCGTTCTTTGGCGGTGTCGGGGATGATGATTCCGCTTTTCGAGACCTCTTCGGCCTCGAGGGCCTCGACGAGGACGCGATCCCCGAGGGGCTTGATCTTCATGGGTTTCCTCCTCCGACCATAATGCCAATGATATCAAGGGCTTGGGTCGGGCTGGCGTGGCTTCTGGGATTAGCACTAGTGGCAAAAGAGTGCTAACAGGCAGAATCGGCGAGAAGATACACGCCGGCCTCTGGAGTGTCAAGAGGCGCCCCGTCGCAAGGCCAGGCCGGGAGCGCCCCGAACGCTTCGGATAGAAAAAAACGGCCGACGGGACAACCCGCCGGCCGCGTTGCTTCGAGGTTGGTCGGCGACCGCCTAGAAGTCCGGCAGGTCGGCCGTCACCGTCGGGATGATGTTGATCATCACCTTCACGCTCCAGACGAAGTACGTCGGCTGATTCGTCGGCGGGGCCGTGCCTATCCATTGGTAGAAGATCGAGGTGTCCGTGGCCGGCGGCCCGTTGGTCTGGGCTTCCGCGAGGCAATCCGCGAGGAGCCGGTTGATCTCGGCCACGCCCGCCTCGGTGACGTTCTCGGTGATGTCGATCCAGTCCGTGACGGCGCCGGCGGCGAAGCCGGTGACCGAGCCGAGCGTCTGGGTCGGGCGGTTCCCGAACGTGACCTCCAGGTTGCCGGTGACCGCGCGGTCTTGCACCACGTCGGCCGTGTCGATCTTCGCGCAGAGGCCCCGGAACGTGACCGCACGGATGCTGTCGGGGTTCACTCCGTTGTCCAGAGCAATCTGTCGAAGATCCAGCTCGTCCTTCAAGTCCACGGTGTCGGACCCGAGATCGACGTTCTTGTCACCTTGCGCGGTGAAGCGGGCGTACGACTCTTCGTTGACCACGAACTCGACCGTCTTCTCCTCGGTGCACGTCGATCCGACGAGCGG
>JALGZO010000226.1 GCA_025774865.1 bacterium
CTCCCCTACCCTCGCGCCCGAGAGTCAGCCGGTCTCCACCCCGCCGGCCTTCTGGATCCCCAGACCCGGAGGTCACCATGGTTTTCGGTTCAGTGCGCGCGATTTCGCCGCTCGTCGTCTTCGCCCTCGTCAGCATCCCGCCTCTCGCCCTCGCCCAGACGATCACCTCGGCCGCGAAGGAAGGCGACGCCGTCGCGGGCGTAGGCAACGTGACGTCGATCAACAATGTCGCCGTCAACGGGTTCGGAGATTGGATCGTCGAGGTCGACACCGACAACGCCGACACGAACACCGACGCGGCACTCCTCAAGAACGGTGCTCTCCATCTGCGGGAGGGCGACGCGCTTCCCGCGCCGGCCGGCGCCAGCCTCGACTCCTTCGATTCGGTGAACCTGAACAACAACGGCGACAGCGGCTGGAACTTCTTCCTGGACGGAACATCCGGCACCGGAGACGACTCGGGAATCTACTTCAACACCGCGCTCGTGCTGCAGGAAGGCACCGTCTCTTCCTCGTCCGATTTCAGCCCGGGAACCACCTACATCGGGTTCTTCGAGGCCACCATCGACAACAATGACAGCGACCAGATTCTCGTGGTTGCCAGTGTCGACGATCCAGCGATCCCGTCGAGCGTGGACCGGGCCCTCGTGATCCTGGACATCGACGGCTCCGGAAACCTCATCGCCGAGAACGTCCACGCGAAGGAGGGCGACGTTCTGAGCGGGCAGACCGAAGGCGTCAACGACTTCGGAACCGGCCCGCACCAGGTCGCTTTCAATGACGCCGGCGACATCATGTTCTTCGCGGACGTCGGCACGAACACCGCCACGGATGGCACGATCTACCTCCACGACACGCTCCTGGCCCAGGAGGGCTCCGCCTCCCCGGTCGACGGCCGGAACTACGAGCTGCTGTCGAGCCGGGGCCTCGATCTGAGCAACGACAACGGGCACCACGTCTACAAGGCGAACCTCGACGGCGACACGACCGACGACGAGGTGATCGTTCGGGACGGTGCCGTGTTCCGTCGCGAGGGAGACACGCTCCCGCCGATCGCTCCGTTCCTGCTGACGAGCTTCGGCACCGGAAGTGGTCCGGTCCAGGTGGACCAGTCCGGCCATGTGCTCTGGTACGGGGACTGGGACGACCCCAACCTGGACGTGGATACCGGCCTCTTCCTCGACGACGACCTTCTCGTGCAGGAAGGCGTGACGATGATCGACGGGTTGCTCGTGGATACGATCGCGAGCGGCCAGGACGCTTTCGAGATGAGCGAGAACGGACTCTACGTGATCTTCGAGGCGACTTTGGTAGGCGGTATCAATGGCGCCTTCTTGATCGAGCTCGAGTCCCCCGTGGCGGTCGAGCCGCTAGCCGCGACGACGGCGATCGTCGGGGTCGTTCCGAATCCGTTCGTCCGCGGGACCGAGATCCGGTTCTACGTGGAGAGGCCGGGGGCGGTGGAGATCTCGATCCTGGACGTGGCCGGGCGACGGGTCCGCGCGTACGGGCGAGCGAGCTACGGAGCGGGGCAGCACGCCGTCGCCTGGGACGGTCGTGACACCGCGGGCCGGCCGGTGCCGGCCGGAGTCTACTTCTCGCGGCTTCGCGCGAACGGCGTCAGCGAGACCCGGAAGCTGACCTTCCTCGGGAGGTAGATCCGCGCCTCAAGGCGGTCCGCGGAAACGTCGATTGGAGGAGAGCCCCAGGAGAACTCTCACCATGCGCAAGCTCTCCTCCGGTCTGCTTGGGCTCGCCTTGCTGGTTCCCACGTCCGTGTCGGCAGCGTTCCAGTTTCAGCCGAACGCGGTCACGTTCGGGGTCGGCCCGGCGATGCTTCAGGACGGCATCGGCACGACCTTCTTCCTCTCCGGACGTGTGGACCTCGGTACGTTCACGGATCAGCTCGTCTGGGACGCCGGTCTCCACTGGTGGCAGAAGACCGAGACGACCTCGTACGCGTTTTTCGGCGAGACGTCGGAGATCAAGACGAGTTTTCGCGACTTGGCCGTGTCGAGCGGCGTGAAGTTCTTGATTCCCGTGCAGAGCCCACAATGGCTGCCCTATGCGCGGGGTGGTCTCGCCCTGAACTTCGTGGATGTTTCGGTGAAGACCACGACCGGTGCGACGACGACCGGGAGCGTCTCGGGCGGCGACAGCGATCTTGGAGCCTATCTCGGCGGCGGCGTGAGCTATCGGTACAGCCCGTCGTTCTTGATCGGGGCCGAGGGAGTGCTGAACGTCACCGACGCGGATCACTTCCTGCTCGGCGTGATGGCGTCCTTCCCGTTCGGGGGAAGCTCGGCGCAGTGAACGAGAGCGGATGAGGAGAGGCCCCCGCCTCTCCTCCATCCGCAATCGCGGCCGGCGTGTCACTGTGCTCTAGCGAATTACGACGATCTTGCGCGTGCGACTGAATCGGTCGCCGGTCTCGCTCTCCGACTCCATCCGGACGAAGTAGACGCCGGCCGACATCCCGGCGTGCCGCCCGATATTCAGGTCGACCGCGTGATGGCCGGCGGCGACCGTTCGATCCACGAGGTTCGCCACCGCCCGGCCGCGGACGTCGTAGACGACGATTCGGGTCCGGCCCGCCTCCGGCATTCCGAACCGGATCGTGGTGGACCTCCGGACGGGATTCGTGCTGTTCAGATAGGCGTTCGCCGGCGCGGCCACGCCCGGAAGGGTGCCCGAGGCCGCGTCCGCCAGCTCCCCGGACGACGTCCGGATCGTTTCCGCCGGATCCGAGGGATCCGCGATGACCGGCTTTCTGCCCCCTGGTCCCGAGAAGAGCGGCTCGTCGTCCTTTCCTCCCGGCGGGCCCGGGTACTCGCACTCGATCACGAGCGCACAGTCGTGGGTGAGCAAGACGATGGCGTTCAGCGCCGCCTCGATCTGGCTGAGGCTGACCGGCACTTCGGCCGGAATGGCGCCTGCGAGCCCCAGGTTCGCCAGCTCGGCGAGACCCCCGACCGAATCCCGGAGCCCGAGCGTCTTCAGCGCATCGAGAACCGCTTGCGGCATGGAATAGAAGTTCGGGTTCGAAGCGTCGGGAACGTCATCGGCCGTGCCCAGCTGACCGTCCGGTCCGGGAAGCGCCGGCACCGTGATCATCTCGGCGCAGACCCGCATGTTCGAGAGGCGCGGATCGAGGCGCAGGTTGAGCTCGGTGACGAGAGTGGCGGCCAGGAGCCCGTTCTGGAGCTTCCCGTCACCGCTCGTGATCCCGAGCGACTCGCCGCAGGTCTCTCCATCGACGATCCCGTCCCCCAGGCCCGGATCCAGCGCGAGCGCTGGGCCATCCGCGGGGAGAAACTCGATCACGCAGTGCTCCGCCCCGTTTCCGATGGTGACCGAACGCTGGCCGAGCTTGCCGAGGACGATCGGGTTGGAAGGAGTGATGATCATCTCGAGCACCTCGATGGTCCGCATCCCGTCCCAGGTGCCGCCCGGATTCCCCCAGAAGCCCTTGCTCTTGCTGCAGAACTGGTCGCAGCCCCCCACCCTCAGGCGGAAGTCGACCACGACCGGATTCCCGCAGGCACCGCGCACGGTCAGCGAAAACGTACCCTCGTGTCGCGGCTTGACCGACCGGATCGTGAGACAGGGTTCGGTGCTGACCGTGACGTTCCGGTCAACGTCGACCCACTCGTACGAGAACGGACCGAGGCCCGAGACTTCCGGGCAAAGCTCGAAGAACTGTCCCTCGCAGAGATACGCGTCGCGCACCCCGGCCACGACGACGTCCGCCAGCGTCAGTGACGCCGCTCGCGTGACGGCCGGTCCGCACTTGCCCTGCACTTCGACCGTGTATTCGCCCACGTCTGCGGCACTGATCGACGGTATCGCGAAACACGCGTCCGTGGCCCCCGCGATGACGTTTCCGTCCTTGCTCCACACGTAGGACATGGGACCCGTACCGGTCGCGGCCACGCAGAACTCCCCGCGGGCGCCCGTGCAGAGGAACAGATCGCTCATCTCGCTCACAGCGAGGGTTTCGTCGAGGGTCAACTCGTGCTCGACGCTGCTCGCGCACCCGTTCGGATTCTCGATCGTCAGGGTGTACCTGCCCGGCGCATCCGCCCGGATGCATCGCGTGGGTGCATACGGTCCGTTCGGGCCGTCCCACGTGTAGACGAGATCCCCCTCCGGGCCGCACAGCTCCACGTCGGAGTCCGGACAGACGGACGCGGGGCCGGCGATCGCGGCGACCGGAACGGGCGTGACGGTGAGGTCGTGGGTGGCGGCGGCGCCGACGCAGCCCGTCGCCCGATTCGTCAACGCGAGCCGGTACGTTCCGGCGTCGGACACCGTGATGCACCGTTGGTTCGGAAACGCGTCGCCCGGCCCCTCCCAGAGGTAGTCGTAGTCACCCTCGGGGCCACACAGCTCGGTCGACGTTCCGGCGCAGATCAGGCCGACGCCCGAGATGGCAGCCACCGGCAGCGGGTTCACGGTGAGGCTGTGCTCACCGGTCGCGCCGGTGCAGCCTGTCGTGAGATCGGTCACCGTCAGGGTGTAGACACCGGCTTCGGAGACCTGGATGCAGCTCGCATCGGGAAAGGGACCGCCAGGACCCGACCACTCGTACTGGTAGACGGATCCCGACCGGGGCTGCGGTCCACAGAACTCGGCGGCTCCTCCCGAGCAGATCACGTCGGTGTCGAAGGTGATCTCCGGCACCGGCGGCTCGTTCATCACGAGATCGAACGTGGACTCTCCCGAGCAGCCGCTATCGAGGTCGTGAACGACGAGGCGGTAGGTACCGGGAAGGTCCGTGCTGATGCAGGGCGTGTCGGCGTACGGACCGCCGGGGCCTTGCCATTCGTAGCGGTACTGTGCTTCGGGCGCGGCGCTGGGCGCGCAGAGCCGTGCCACGTCGCCCGCACAGTAGGACGATCGATCGGCCGAGATCTCCGACGGAGGAGGAGGGACGAGGCTGAACTGGTGGATCGTCAGGTCCTTGAGCGAGGACGTGAACGAGGGTGACGAACGCGTCTTGAACATGAGGGTGGAAAGGTCCGTGCAGAAGATCGAAGGATCGATTCCGAGGCTCGTCAGGTTGAGCCCGATCTCGATGAATTGGTAGGGAAGGACCTCGGTCGTCTCGGCGCCGTCGGGATCCACGAAGCCCCACGGGGGGGCGGGCACGGTTTCGTCGTTGGTACAGATGAAGACGTCGGCCCCTTGCTGCGGGGTCTCTACGAATTCGTAGCCTGCGGCCCCAAGCTCCCAGGTGCGAAAGCTGACGACCGGGAACGTTCCACCATCCTCGTAGTCGACACTCACGATGAAGTCCACGCCGGCCGTGCGCCCGGCATCCGGCCCGAGGCCGACGATCGTGCCGCTCGTCTCGCCGGTTCTCTGGAAACCGCTCTGGCTGATCTCGAAGTCCACGTGGCTCGCACCGTTGGTGGTGCGCGTGGCCGCCCCGAGGAAGAGCCAGACGTCCCCGTCCACTTGCGCGGAGCTCGCGTACACGTCCGTGAGATCGTTCTTGGCGGGGCCGCTCCCCTTTCCCCACGTCCAGGGGTCGGCGAGCTCGCTGATGTCGTCGTTGTTCTTGTTGCCACTTCCTGAGAAGGCGTCGAAGTCGTCCTCGTGGCCGCCCCAGTGTCCGTCGCGCGCGCGGAGACTCGGAGTGATCACCGAGCTTCCGTCGTTCGCGAACACCGCATTCCCCAGGCTGCCTTGTGCCCAATCCGTATTCGGGGCCGCCGAGTAGAACTGCCCATCGATCTGGAAGATGCCGGCGGCGATCCCGCAAGTCCCGGACGCGGCCTGACCGGACGCGGGCAAGAGCAAAATGGCGCCCAGGAGGGCAACCAGGTGACTCGCGTAGCGTGGGATTCTACAGGAAACGAAAAACGTCGAGGCGTTGGGTAGCATCGTCGGACCCCGGTCATGTCCAGGGGCGGACGCATACCGTGCAATGAGTTTACAACATGGTCGATCCTATTTGCAATACGGCGCGACGGGTATCCCGAAACGCGCCGGCAGGCAGGCCAGCGCCGCGCCGAGGCCATGGGTCCTGGGCTCCGGTGAGAGGCGAGCCGGAGCGGGATATCGGACCTCCCCCGGCCGTGCGACCGCGAATCGGCGCGGCCCCCCGGACGGTCTTGCGAAATCCGCGCCCGTGGCCCAGGATGTCGGGCCGAAATCGAGCCGGGAGGAGGCCACCGGTGAGGAGAGACCGATGTCATCATTCCGAGTCACGTCCGAGATCGGCCCCCTCCGCCGGGTAATCGTCCACCGGCCCGGCCTCGAGATCGCCCGTCTCACGCCGCAGAATCGGGAGTCCCTGCTCTTCGACGACATCCTGTGGGTCGAGCGCGCGCAGGAGGAGCACGACTCCTTCGTCGAGATCCTCCGCTCCCGGGGCGCCGAGGTGCTCTACTTCCGCGACCTCCTCGGCGAGACCCTGACCGACCCCGACGTGCGGGCGTCCGTCATCGACGATACCGCCACGCCGCGGGCCTGCGGCCCGGAGGTGGCCGGCCGACTCCGCCAGGAACTCCGCGAATGCGAGATGGGCGAGCTCCTCGATGTTCTGCTCGGCGGTTTGCTCAAGCGGGAGCTCGCGTCCGAATGGGACATCGATCCGCTCTTCGCGGACGTGCTGTCGAACCGGTACGACTACGTCCTGCCGCCGCTCCCGAACCTGTTCTTCATGCGCGACAACGCGGCGTGGATCGGCGAGGGGGTCGCTCTCTCCGTCCTCGCCACGCCTGCCCGGGAGAGAGAATCGCGATACCTACGTGCCATCTACAAGCACCATCCGCTCTTCCGCGACGACGACTTCCATCTCTGGTACGGGATCAAGCCCGATGACGCCCTCCCCGCCTCGATCGAAGGAGGCGACGTCCTCGTCCTGGATCCGAAGACCGTGCTCGTCGGCTGCGGCGAGCGCACGGCGCCGGCCGCCGCGGAGCTTCTCGCCCACCGGCTCATCGAGCGCTCGGAGATCGAGAACGTGCTGGTGGCGCACTTCCGGAAGGGCCGCGCAATCATGCACCTCGACACGGTCTTCACGATGGTCGATGTGAACAAGTTCAACTTCTTCCCGGGCGTGAGCCGCGGCATGGACGTCTTCGTCCTGCGAGCCGGTCGAGGCCCGGATCTCTCGGTGACGAAGGTCGACGACCTCTCCCAGGCTCTCCGACAAACCCTGGAGCGCGACGACCTGGAGTTGATCGCGTCGGGGCCGGATAGCCTCGAGTACGCGCGCGAGCAATGGGACGACGGCCACAACACGTTCGCATTGGAACCGGGAGTCGTCGTGGGGTATATGAGAAACTCCGAGACGAACCGCCGGCTTCGCGACTCCGGAATCGAAGTCCTGGAACTGGACGCTTCGGAGCTCTGCCGGGGACGTGGGGGGAGCCGCTGTATGACGCAGCCGATCCTGCGGGACCCGGTCGACTGGAACCGTTGATGCTTTCGGAGGACTCAATGGCATCGAATCTGCGCGGACGCCACTTCCTGACGCTCCTCGACTACTCCGGCGATGAGATCCTGGACCTGCTCCGGCTCTCGGCGGACCTCAAGGCCGAAAAGGCCTCGGGCGTTCATCCTCGCCGGCTCCTCGGCAAGAGCATCGCCGTGATCTTCGAGAAGCCCTCGGCGCGGACGAGGAGCGCCACGGTCGTCGCCGCCGTCGACGAAGGGGCCCATCCGGAGTATCTGGGGCGCGAGGACATTCGGCTCGGAGTCAAGGAGAGCGTCGCCGACCTCGCCAGAGTCGTCGGCCGCATGTTCGACGGGATCATGTACCGCGGATTCAGCCAGAAGACGGCCGAGGAGCTCGCCGAGTGGGCAGGGATTCCGGTCTGGAACGCGTTGACCGACCTCTACCACCCCACCCAGGCGCTCGCCGATTTCCTGACCGTACAGGAGGCGTTCGGGTCGGTGGACGGGGCGCCGTTCACCTACGTGGGGGATGGGCGCAACAACGTGGCGAACTCGCTTCTCATCGGAGCCGCCAAGACGGGGCTGGACTTCCGAATCGCCGCGCCGCGCGCCCTCTTCCCGGCCGATCACCTCGTCGCACGGGCCCGGGAGCTCGCGGCTTCGTCCGGCGCCAAGATCACGATCACCGACTCGTGGCGTGACGGCGTCGCCGACACCGGAGTCGTCTACACCGACGTCTGGGCCTCGATGGGAGAGGAAGACCGCATCTCCGAACGGATCGCACTGCTCCGGGAGTACCGGGTGACCTCCGAGATGCTCGAGAGCTCGGGGCGTCCGGACGTGATCTTCCTCCACTGCCTCCCCTGCTTCCACGACGACCAGACCGAGATGGCGCGCGACTACCCGGAGATCTGCGAGGCGACGAACGAAGTGTTCGAAGGAGAGCATTCCCGCGTGTTCGACCAGGCGGAGAACCGACTACACACCATCAAGGCGATCATGGTCGCGAGCCTCGTCGGCTCGGCGGATCCCGTGGTCGCGACCGGGGACGGGGGGAGTTCGCATTGAGCACGACAGCCGAAAGGAAGAACCCTTTCCAGATCCTGCGAGAGTACTCGGTATTCCTGATTACCGGGTCGATCGCGGCGATTGCCTGGGCGAACATCGACCTGCAGAGCTACACCCGGTTCATCGAGACGTCCTGGTTCAACATCACGCTCTTCGGCCGCGAGGTCGCGGACCACGGCTACTCGCTGCACTTCTTGGTGAACGAGGCCTTCATGGTGTTTTTCTTCGGGATCGCCACGAAGGAAGTGGTGGAGGCGTTCCTCCCGGGCGGCCCGCTCGGCGGTTTGAGGAAGGCCAGCCTTCCCATCATCAGCACGCTCGGCGGCGTGGTCGGACCGGTCGGGGTGTTCGTGGTCGGGTGCATGCTCTTCGCGAACTACCTCATCCGCGGCTGGGCGGTGCCCACGGCTACCGACATTGCGTACTCGTGGCTCTTCGCCGGGATGATCTTCGGTTACAAGCATCCGGCCACGAAGTTCCTGCTCGCACTCGCGGTGCTCGACGACCTCATCGGGATGCTGATCATCGCGCTCTTTTACAGCGAAACGATCCACGTCGAGTGGCTCCCGCTCGTCGGGCTCGCCGTGCTGCTCTGCGCGATGTTCCGCTGGGTCGCGAAGGTCGAGAGCTACTGGCCGTATATCATCGTCGGGATCCCTCTGAGCTGGCTCGGGCTGCACTACACCGGCGTGCACGCGGCGCTCGCGCTCGTTCCTATCGTGCCGTTCCTGCCCTGCGAACGTCGGGACCGCGGCCTGTTCGTCGAGGAGGACCTCCCGCTCGAGGAGGGCCTGGAGCACGCGAGCGGGCGGCCCGCCGAACACCACACGGCGCCAGGGCATCACCCATCCGACGCGCTCAACATGTTCGAGCACCAGTTCAAGCCGTTCGTGGACGTCAACCTATTCTTCTTCGGCCTGGCGAACGCCGGGGTTCCGTTCTCGGCGATCGGTCTGGAAACGTGGGTAACGGTGACCGCGATCTTCTTCGGCAAGACATTCGGCATCTACGCCTTCACGCTGCTCGGGAGACTGGCCCGTCTCCGCCTACCGGCCGGCATGACCATGCGTGAGGCGTTCGTCATGGGCAACGTGGCCGCCATCGGTTTCACGGTCGCTCTCTTCGTCACGGACGTGGCGTTTCCCGAACCGGGCGATCATGCGGCCGCATCCGCCTCCCACGCCGGCCCGATTTCCGACACTCATCAGGCCTCGGGCCAACCCGCTTCGAGCGAGTACGTCCCGGGCCATCCTCCCCCACCGCCCGACCGGACGGCCGCTTTCGACGATCTGACGGTACCGCAGCAGGAGCTGGTGAAGGACAAGGTGAAGATGGGGGCTCTCCTGAGCTTCTTCGCCGGCCTCACATCGTTGCTTCTGGGAAGGCTATTCCGAGTGCGGAAGATCAACACGGAAGCAGATCTGGCGCGGGCGATGCGGGAAGAGGCCTGACGCAGACGCCCGGTCACCGCATCCGGACGACGTGCGTCGTTTCCTCGATCGATCCGCCGCGCCCCCGCGCGACGAACCGGGCGAGATACGTTCCGTTCGCCACGGGCTGGCCGCCGCCGTCGCGGCCGTCCCATTCGACCGCGCCGACACCTTCGGCGGCCTGCGAGATCTCGCGTATCTTCCGGCCGGAGATCGTGTAGAGGTGTAATGTCACGGTTTCCGCGCCGGCGGCATCGTAGTAGAACCACGCTCGGTCCGAAAACGGATTCGGAAAGACCGCGAGGCCCGCGAGCGCGAAGTCCGCACGGAGTCCGATGGTGAAATCCACCTCCCGTCCGCTCGCGTCCAAGGCAACGACAGTCAGATCATAGCTCTCGCGGCGGGGGGTCGCTTCGTACGCGATCTCCAACGGGTTCGTCCCGGTGATGCGCACGGCCTCGGCCGGGATCTCACCGCGGACGGAGTCCACGAGCCTGATGCTCGTCACCTCGGAGCCCTGCAGCGTCCTGGCGACGATTTCCACGGGCTCGTCCAGCTCCCGCACGGGAACGACCTCGCCGTCCCGGACCTCGACCCCGTCCGCCGTCACATGAATGGGGGACGTCCCCGCGCTCACCTCCAGCGCCGGGTCCCCGAACAACAGATACCGCTGGGCCGACTGCCGCGTGTTTCCTTCCAGGGGGAACACGTCCTGGTACCGGATCCGGCTCAGCGTGAGCACCTCGCCCAGCGACGGGGGCGCGGGGGGCGCGCCGTCCTTCGGGAACATCTCCTCGAAGAAGATCCGATTGAAGTCGATGTTCGGATTCAGGAACTCGAAGCCCGAGCTCGAGAAGACCGCGACCGCACCGGCGGGCTGCGTGATCCCCGGCTGCCGGACGTTCATCATCTTCTCGGACATCCTCGGCCGTGTCGTACTCCCCGAGGTGGCACGCCCACCCCAGGAAGATGAAAGGCCGTCGCTCGTTCGCGAGCGTGAGGATGTCGTGGCGGGAGCCGATCTCGTCGTCGCGAAAGACCTCTTCGTGTGCCATCCAGAATCGGTTCGCGTGCCCCTGGTAATTCCACAGGAGAACGCCACGGTCGACCCACTCTCGCGTGGCGGCGAGCAGCGCCGGTGCGGCGCTCGTCTTCATGCAAGTGTAAACCTCGATCCAGTTCGCCCCGTCGCGGCAGTCGTACCAGAAGCCGCAGTCGATCCCGAGGTCCTGTTCGCATTCGTAGTCGTTCGAGAAGTAACAGGAGTCCGGGCACGGCGAGGTCCAGTCGGAGACGTAGAGCGGCACCGGCACGACCTGGTTGGAGTGGTTGGACCGCAGCGACTCGGCGTACGCCTTGGAGTGGTTCCGGAAGAGCACTTCGATGGAGCGAAAACCGTACGGAGTTCCGAACCCGCCTCCGAGATCCCCGCTGATCGCGTCGTCCGCGTGGAGCATCACGCGACGCCGCCAGAGCTGGTTCTGCCCTTGGGCTTCGTATTCGCGGATTCGTTGCAGGTTCCAGTCGAGCTCCTCGGTGTTGCCCACCGGAAGGCGGCCCACGTGGAAGTCCGCGACATCGTCGAAGCCGTCGGCGTCCGCGGGCGTGCCGCGCGTCACTTCGCAGAGGTACTGATCGCTGACGTCGTACGCCCCTTCGTACGAGGCCCACAGTCCGTGACTCGGTATGAAGTCCGGCATGGAGTTCGCGGTCACGCCGCGGGTGTCCTCGCTGCCGTCGCCGATGAGGCACAGATGCTCGATCGGCATCGTCCAGCGGTGAAAGGCGTACGCCCCGAAGCTCTTGATGGCGCGCGGCGAGCGCTGCCCGTTCCCGAAGACGTCGTACACGTCGTGGACCGACGCGACGTGGGTGGCGTAGGTCGTCGATCGGTAATCCGCGAGCTCGGCGGCGCCCGCGGCGAACTCCTCGTGAGGGACTACGACGTACTCTGCGCCCGTCCCGCCCGCCAGCACTCCCGTCGGCGCCCGGCGCGCGACCTGTGACGCGGGCACCTCGGGCACCGCCGACGTCCGCACCGCGACGTAGGAGCCGGGGTCGACTGCGTTGTCGTGGTCGAAGAGCAGATCGAAGGTGCCGCCCAGGTCGAGAACCTGAGAGCCGTCCGGGGCCAGGCCGACCCGAGCCGGGTTCTCCGGATCCGTCACATCGTAGAGGGCGAGGTCGGAGCCTCCGAATCCCGCCACCCGCACGATCTGGTTTCCCGCGGTCCCGTTCGCCGTGGTCAAGGTCATGCGCTCGTCGCGCGCGACGAGCTGACGGTCCCAGGTGACCTCGTACCAGTCGAAGAAGAACCGGGTACTGTAGAAGAGCTGGCTCGTCCCGAATCCCTTGTACGTCCATCCCGTGAACTGGAACTCGTTCGTGCCCTCCGTGAGCACGCCGGGAGGAATCGAGAACGCCGACAGGACGCTATCGGGGTCCGTCATGTCGCGATTGTAGAATTGCCGCTCGCCCAGCGGCGGATCGTGGTCGTTGATCGTGACTTCGTACCGGTTCGTATAACGCTGGTCGACGCCGCCGCCCCCCATCACACGAACCGTCATGGACGCCTCCGAGCCGGGAACGAGGTCCACGACTTCGAACGTCTCCGGACCGTTGTCCGGTCCCGGCAGCGGCCAGCCGACAGCTCCGCCCGTCGGATCGCGACTGTCGTTCCAGAAGAAGAACTCCGACTCGAACGCGCGCCGGCCCGGGCCGAAATCCGTCGGCCGGCGGTAGAACTTCCGGTCCCACTCGCGAAAGTACGCGTGCGGCGTGGAGGCGAGCGAGTCGCCGGGGTCGCCCGAGAGGCTTCCCTCCTCGCGGACCGTCGGCATCCGCGCCCCTCCCTCCGGCTCGATCGTGAGCCACACCACGTTGTCCTGCGTGAATCGGTCCTCGTGCTCCCAACCGGACGGCATCCACTGGTCGCGGAACGATCGGCCCCAGAACCGGACCGCGTCCCCCGCGTCGAACATCTGATTGTCGTTGGCGTCGACGATCTCGCAGGGAACGGGCGTGGTCGTGAAGAGATCCGCCGCGGCGGTGCCGGGATCGTCGACCCGGTCGAGATCGAACCCGCGCTGGTACAGTGCGAGGCGGTTCACCGCTTCACCGGGCGGGAAGCCCTCGGCGGCCAGCGTCTCGTAGGGAACGTCGAAGAGGCCCGTCTCCCGCACCACGATCTTCCACTGGTCGCCGGAACCGAACGGCGTGTCGCCGACGCTCGGACCGTCGGCGAGCCCCGCGCGTGCGAAGGACGCGACACTCGCGCCGTTGACCACCGTGCGCTGATAGGCTCGGCTCCAACTCGCGTCGGGCGGGGCGGGGCGCGAAACGGGCGCGGCGTCCCGGCCGCGATCCGGCTCGAAGCGGACCTCGATCACGGCATGACGCAGCAGTCGGTAGCGGCGACGGAAGGGGTCGGCCTGGGCTCCGTGGGCCAGGATCGAGACCGTACGCAGGTGACGCATCGACGCCACTCCCCCGACGGCGAACGGCTCGGCCGGGACCGTGCCCTGCGCTCGGTACTCGAGACCTTCTCGCGGCTCCTGCTCTTCGACCCGGCTCGGCCCGAACGGCTCGCGTACGCCGACGCGCTCCGGCACGGGCCGAACGGCTCCCGCGCGCCAGTCGGACCACTCGACGGATCGGACCGTGAGTCGCGGCGTCGTTCCGGGAGGAAGCGCAATTCTCACGCTTCGAACCGGAACCTCGGGACGGCCGACCTGATCCGCGAATCCGAAACCGGGAATCGAGAGCGCGACGTACTCGCGTTCCGAGGTGGAGACGGTCCGGATGTCGGCGGAGGGAGGCTCCATCTCGATGACCACGTGCTGCGCGTCGGATTCGAGGAGCTTGACCTCGGCTCCGACCGGAATGGCCGGAAGCACCGAAAGCGCAATCATCCACGCCGCATGCCGCATGCCGATTACCGACCTCCTTACTAGGGGATGATCACCGATCCAGCGCGAGATCGAGCGGCCGGGCGGCTCGAAGACAGTCGCGAGGCTCGCGGGGAGACGAGCCGGAACCTAGATGGTAGCAAATCCGTCGCGAGGGGGCTATGAAGGCGTTCCGGGGCCAGCGCCTCGTCCCGGGCGGCAGACCGTTTCCAGAGCCCTGACCGTCCCCTACCCTGCCCGAGCGCCATCTTCCGGGGAGCGAGAGGCGACCACGTCCCGGGCGGTTCCCTGGGGCCTTGTGCGGGACTCAGCGCGGGCTTCCGAGGATCTATTCGATGTACCCGAGCGACCGTAGCTGCTCGAGTCGCTCTTCCGACAAATGGGGCTTCGCCGCGACCGACTGTCGCTGCTCGAACCAGTTCGGCGGTGTGTGCGAGTCGACTCGCCGGATCGGGTGTTCCTCGAGAAACGAAGGTCGCAGCAAGTCTTCCATCACCGTGCCGATCATGTCGCGTCCGACGGGAAGATCGAGAAGCGCGAGCAGGGTCGGGGTGATGTCGGCGACCGACCCCAGGCTCGGGAGATCCTCGCGAGTCAGGTCCGCCACCGGACGGGCGAAGCCGACCCGGCGGATGTCCGGACCCGCCGCCACGAACAGGCCCGCTGGAGCTCCTTTGTGCGCGCCGGAGACGAGCATGCGCATCGCCCGTTTCGCCGTATAGGGCGCGTCCACGTTCGCCGGTTTCATGCCGTGGTCGCTGACGACCAGCACGTTGCAGTCGTCGGGTGCGGCCTCGAGGAGCTCGCCGATCAGCTCGTCCAGATACGCGTAGTAGTCGGGGATCACCTCTCCGAACCTCGCGACGGTGGTTTCCTCGGGGCGGTTCGCGTACAGATCCGGCTGCAGATACCGCCAGAACCGGTGTCCCGCGACGTCGCTCCCGCCGAGATAGATCGCGAGCACGTCGAACGGTTCTCTCATGGTCAGGAGCCTGCGCGCGATGCGGTGATAGGTCAAATCCGCGCGAAAGGACCAGAGGCAGTTGTCCCACAGCCTCTGCTCCAGGGGACCCACCTCACCGACGCCTCGAAGAATGCGAGCGGCGAGATCGGGTAGTTCCGCGTCCGCATCGGGGATCTCCGCGAGGAGCTCCGCCTGCAGCGCGGGCGGATACACTTGCCCCTCCAGATCTTCGAAGAGACTGCCTTTCCAGAGCTCCTTCGTGAACGTCGCCTCGCCGGGATCGAGCGTGTTGACCTGTGCGACCATGACCCCTTCGATCGGCTCGGCGGGAAAGGTGTTCCACCATCCGATCACGTGGGAACGCCGCCCGAATCGGGTGAGGATATTCCAGAACGCCGGGACCTTGCGATCGAAGCTCGTGTAGAGTCGGGCGGTGCCGTCCTCGTTCGGCTCCCGGTGGGTGAACCCGCGAATCCCGTGCTCGTCGGGTGAGCGACCGGTGGCGATCGTCGTCCAAATCGTCGGCGAAACAGTCGGCCGCATGGAAGCGAGCTCCCCGCCGGTCCCGCGCGCCATCAGTCCCGCCAGCGCGGGCAGACGCCCTTCCCGAAGCAGCGGGAGGGCGACCTCCCACTCCATTCCGTCGAGGCCGATGAGAAGGACCGGATGCGGGGCGGTCGCGGGCTCGTCCACGGGCGACAGACCGACGATCACCGCGCCGAGAACGACGAGGCCGACGACGATGGAGATCCAGAGGCGCGCTCGCGGCAGAACCACTCCGAGACCGCCTAGCGCCGAAAGACGAGGAACGCCATGTCGTCGGGCTTCGACGGGCGGCTGGTGTCGGGATTTCGCATGCGTCGGCGGCACGCCTCGACGAGGGACTTCGCCACCTGGGGGAGCGGACCCTTGCGCACGCGCTCGACGATCTCTTCGAAGTAGAGGTTATCGAAGAGACCGTCACTGCCGAGGACAAGGGTGTCCCGCGGCGAGAGGCGCACGCTCGGACCGATCTCGATGCGCATTTCAGGCGAGCCGAGCAGATTCGACACGACGTGGCGGTCTTCATGATGCACCGCCTCCGCCTCGTCCATCACGCCCGCCTCGACGGCGTACCCCACCGGCGAGTGAGACACGGTCTGGTGCTTGACGCGCCCCCGCTGCCCGGTGACGAAGATCATCGAGTCGCCCACATGATAGGAGCGCATATGACCGTCCCGAATCTCGGCGACGGCGAGCGTGGACGCCGCTCCCCGACCGAGCTCGCAGATCGCTTCGTTCGCGGCTTCGATGCCGTCCACGATTCTCGTGCGGAGGGCGTCGGGCTCGTCGCTGTCCCACGCGACCGCCCGGGTCAGGCGATCGATGGCGATCGCCGACGCCCGGTCCCCCCCCGGCATCCCTCCCGCCCCGTCGGCGAGAACGAGCACTCCCGCTCCGTCGCGGAGCCCGATGAGCGCGAGCGCATCTTCGTTCGGGGTCTCCCGCTCCGGACCCCGTTCCGTGAACAGGGCCACGCTTCCGCTCGCGAAGGAGACCACCTCCGCGTGCGGCATGTCGGTGTTGACCAGGGCGCGAGCGTCCATCGAGCTCAGTACCACTCCATCGTTTCGAGGTACTGGCGCAATCGCCCCGCCGTGCGGAACTTCGAGATGATGAGAGACCGCTTCAGGCCGCAGCAGATCGCTTTCACTTCTTCCGGCTGCTTCGGATAGTGCTTCTTGCCGCCGACCGCGTCATAGAAGAGGCGAACCATGTCGATCACGTCGTCGCGGATGTTCTCCGGACGAGGGGTGTCCCACCGGTACATGTCGAGCAGCTTGAGCTCGATTCCGAGGCCGAACCGCTGCACGATCACGTTGCCGGTGTGGAGATCGCCGTGGTACTCGCGGGAACGATGGATGTCCTCGATCCCGCGCGCCAGGGCGTGGAGCAAGTGAACGGCCTGGAACGGACTGATCCGCCGGCCCGGCTGCCGCTGCAGGAAGTCGCTGAGCATCTCTCCGTCCACGAACTCGGAGACGAGATAGCTGATGCGCTGACCCCTGTGGACGAAGGTCTCACGCCCGTGGTACTGGATGAGGATCGGGCAGTGGCGCAGCTTGTGCAGCTTGCGCGCATAGAACTTCGCGGTGCGATCGTTGGGATTTCGGTGAGGAAAGAAGAACTTCGCGGCGCGGGCGATTCGGGTCCCGAGCTCTTTCATGAGGTAGACCTCGCCCTCCCATCCTTCTCCCAACTTCCGCACGATCTCGTACTTGCCGGCGAGGATGCGCCCGGACTCGAGGTTGAACGCCTCGATCTTCGGGCTCCTCTTCTTCCGCTTGGCCATCTCTCCAGTCCTTTTGCCAGTGGCGCGAAACCGCCGTGAGCATACTCCGGCAGGAAGAAGTCGGGAACGCATTTGATCGACGATCGTAGTCCGGCCGACGGCGTCAGAGTCGCCATGTGGTCCGGCCCGCGCAACATCTCGACGGCGCTGCTCCGCTCCTGGGGGAGCCGCCCCGACACGTACGTCTGCGACGAGCCGCTGTACGCGCACTACCTGAGCGCGACCGATGTCGACCACCCCGGCCGTGACGAAGTCCTCGAGCGTCACGACAGCGATTGGCGTGCGGTCGTTCGCTGGCTCACCGGACCGATCCCCCAGGGCCGCGCGATCTTCTACCAGAAGCACATGGCTCATCATCTGCTCCCCGACATGGACTCCGCCTGGGTGGGTTCGTTGCGCAACGCGCTGCTCATCCGGGATCCCGGTGAGATGCTGGCGTCGCTCATCCGCGTGACGCCGCACGCCTCGATCCGCGACACGGGGCTGCCTCAGCAGTGGGATCTCTTTCAAGAGCTCCTCGATGCTTCCGGTGAGGCGCCGCCCATCGTCGACGCTCGCGACGTGCTCGCGGACCCGGCGGGAATGTTGGCGAAACTCTGCGAACGACTCGGCGTTCCGTTCACGGATGCGATGCTCTCCTGGGCGCCCGGCCCGCGCCCGACGGACGGAGTCTGGGCCAAGCACTGGTACGGAGCCGTCGAGCGATCGACCGGTTTCGCGCCCCCTCGCCCGAAGTCCGTTTCGCTGCCGCCGGGAATGAACGAGCTACACGCCCGGTGCCTGGAGTACTATGGCAGGCTTCACGCCGCCCGAATCCGAATCTGAGCCATGCTGCAGAAGTTCGACGAGAGAAACCGTAGCCTCATCGTCAACGTCGGCGGCGTCCTGTCGCATCGTGACGAGGCGCGGGTGAGCCCGTTCGACAGCGCCGTGCAGGGCGGTGACGCCGTGTGGGAGGGCCTCCGCCTCTACGACGGTCGCATCTTCCGACTCCATGACCACCTCGCCCGCCTTCGCTCGTCGGCCCGGGCGCTCGCGTTCCGGGAGATTCCCTCCGACGAGGAGATCATCCGGGAAATCCGTCGCACGCTGGAAGCGAACGAGATGCGGGACGGGGTCCACATCCGACTCACGCTGACGCGCGGAGAGAAGATCACGTCCGGAATGGATCCCCGACTCAATCGGTCGGGACCCACGCTGATCGTGCTGGCCGAGCACAAGCCCCCGGTCTACGACCAAGAGGGCGGACTCACGCTCGTCACGAGCTCCGTGCGCCGCTTCCCTCCCGACTGTCTCGATCCGAAGATCCACCATGCGAACCTCATTCAATCCATCCTCGCGAAGATCGAGGCGAACGAAGCGGGGGCCGACGACGCGCTGATGCTCGACCCAAGGGGGTTCGTCGCCGAGACGAACGCGACTCACGTCTTTCTCGTCGAGGCCGGAAAGGTCCTCACGCCGCATACGCACGCCTGTCCCGAGGGGGTCACGCGGGCGGCAGTGCTCGAGATCTGCGACGCGAACGGTATCGAACGCGAGGTCCGCGACCTCTCGACCACCGAGGTCTACCGCGCGGACGAGATGTTCTGCACCGGCACGATGGGCGAGCTGGCCGCGGTGACGACCGTCGACGGGCGACGCATCGGAGATGGGAGAATCGGCCCCGTTACGCGGCGACTCGGTGAGCTCTACCGGGAATGCACCGCCCGAGAGGGCGACCTCCCCGGCGCTTGACGCGGCCGGAACGCGACCTTCAGAATCGAGCGAGAGCTTCCCGGCTCGACCCACCCCGTTTCCGAGGATCCATGCTGCTCCGTCTCTTCGCCGCCTTCGCCTTGATCATCGCCGCAGTGCCCGTGACGGCCGGCGACTGGCAGGACAACGCCCCACTGCCGATGCCCATCGCGAACAACGCCGTCACGACTCACGTCCTGAACGACACGGCTTTCGTCTACACGTTCATGGGCATCGACTCGACGAAGATCTGGTCCGGAATCTCGCTCATGGCCGCGCGGCTGAATACGGTCACGAACACCTGGCAGACCCTGCCCGACACGCCCGCACCCCCGGGGGAAATCGCCGCTTCCGCCGTCACGCTGGGTGACGTCATCTACGTGATCGGCGGCTACCGGGTGAGCGAGACCGGCGCCGAGACGACATCGCCACGCGTGTTCCGATTCGATCCCGTGGCGGCGGCCTGGATACCGCGCGCGGCGGACGTCCCGATCCGCGTCGACGACATGGTCGCGGGAGTCTGGGCCGACTCTCTCATCTACCTGATCTCGGGCTGGTCGTTCAGCCGTAACGTCGAGGACGTTCAATTCTACGACCCCGCGAGCGACACCTGGGGGGCCGCGACGCCGCTCCCCGATTTCGGGACGTTCGGCGCGGTGGGGGGAGTTTGCGGCGACCACCTCGTCTTCATCGACGGTGTCGCCGACACGGCCAGCTTCGGGTTCGATCTGGTGAATCGCGTGCTCGTCGGGACGATCAACCCGAACGACCCGACCGACGTGACCTGGGAAGATCGGGGGCCGCACCCCGGCGCGCCGGTCTACCGCGGCGCCTCGTGGAATCTCCCGGGCGACGACTCGCGCATCCTCATCGCGGGCGGCACCGACAACCCCTACAACTTCGACGGCATGGGATACGACGGAAACCCGTCGGAGCCTCTCGGGCAAGTGTGGTCCTATCACGTGCCGACCGGCACCACGGTGTTTCACGCGGACAAGCCGGTGCCCACGATGGACCATCGCGGGTTTCCGCCGGCCGGCGGCCGCCTCTGGACCGTCGGCGGCATGGAGGCGGGACAGATGGTCACCGATCGAGTGTCGAGCTGGCTGCCCGATCCCGTCACGGGGGTGTTGCCGGTGTCGCCGCTCGCTACGTTCGAGCTGCGCGCGGGACCGAATCCGGCCCGCACGCACGTCCGGTTCTTCTCGCCGCGACCGAACGTGGCGCTCGAGGATGCGCGCATCCACGACGTCTCCGGCAGGGCCGTCCGCTCGTTCTCATCCGGGCAGGACCTCGGCGCGGGCTTCACGTGGGATCTCCGTGACGATTCGGGGCGCCGGGTGGGTGCCGGAGTTTACTGGCTCCACGGTCGCGTGTCGGGACGGCCGGTCGCGCGTTCCGTGATCGTCCTCGATCCCCGCTGAGGTCTGCGGTCACGGGAATCTCGGAGAAGACGTAATTTCACAGATACGTTGGTCCGTGACGCGGAGACGATCATGACGTCGTTCCAGACGCTGTTCCGACCGAAGCGGCCGGAGCCTTCCTACCCGCGGCTTCCCCAGGTTGCGGCCGACGGGCAGACCACCGTGCCGGGCGTCTACGCCGTGGGCGAGATCGCCGGCACACCTCTGATCAAGTACGGGCTGAACGAAGGGCACGACCTCGCCGTGCGCCTGGCCGCGGAGCTCGGCCCGAACGGCTCCGGCCCCGACGACGCGTATGACCTCGTGATCATCGGCGGCGGAGCGGCGGGACTCTCGGCGGCGGCAACCGTGCAGGACCTCGGTCTTCGCGCCGTCGTCCTCGAGGCGAATCACCTAGCCGAGACCGTCTACACGATGACCAAGGGGAAGCTGATCTTCGCGGAGCCGGAAGGGGTCGAGACGAAGGGAAAGATGTGGTTCGAGGAGTGCACCAAAGAGGAGCTCCTCGAACAGTGGTCAGCGCAGGTGAAGGAGCTCGGACTCGACGTTCGCACGTTCGAGAAAGTCGAGGACATCCGGCGAAACGGGGAGCTCCTCGAAGTACGCTCCACGAAGGGAACCTATCGGGCGCGGCGCGTGGTCCTGGCCGCCGGGAAGGCGGGCAATCCGCGGAAGACCGGCGTCCCCGGTGAAGTGGAGCACGGCGACAGAATCGAACACCGGCTGATCGACCCCGACCTCCACCGCGATCAGGACG
>JALGZO010000227.1 GCA_025774865.1 bacterium
CGACGAAACCGGCGTCTTCGCGCTGAACATCCTGGCCTCCCCGGGGGCCGGAAAGACCTCGCTGATCGAACGTGTTCTTCCGCTCCTCGTCGATCGCTTCCGGGTAGGGGTCGTGGAGGGCGATCTCTCGACGAGCCTGGATGCCGAACGGACGACGGCGGCGGGTGCCGTTTCCGTGCAGATCAACACGGGAACCTGCCATCTCGATGCTTCCATGGTCTCCACCGCTCTGAATCGTCTGCCGCTCGCGAACCTCGACGTGTTGATCGTCGAGAACGTCGGGAACTTGATCTGTCCGGCTTCCTTCGCCCTCGGAACTCACAGCACGGTTCTCGTCGCCTCCGTTCCCGAAGGGGACGACAAGCCCTACAAGTACCCCCGCACCTACCGCGGAGTCGATGTGCTCGTCGTGAACAAGACGGACCTCCTGCCGTACGTGAGCTTCGACATGAAGAGGTTCCGCCGCGGCGTCGAGGCTCTGAACGAGGGAATCGCCACGTTCGAAATGTCGTGTCGCACCGGGGAGGGAGTGGCAGCGTTCGCCGAGTGGGTGACGAGCCGCGCGGCGAAGGGTGCCGTGGCGCGCTGAGCATGCCATGAGGACCTGGCGGATCCACGTATCAGGTGTCGTTCAGGGGGTCGGGTTCCGGCCGTACGTCTGGACGCTGGCGAATCGTCTGGGTCTCAAGGGATGGGTCTGCAACGACTCGTCCGGCGTGAACATCGTGGTGGAGGGGGCGGACCCCGAAACGGAGCGTTTCTTCGAGCGTCTTCGGTCCGAAGTGCCACCGCGGGCCCACATCGATCAGCTCTCTCGCGAGGAAACGACGGTCGGGGGTTTCGAGAGCTTCGACATCGTGGGCTCGAAACAGGACCCGGGCGCCTACGTGCCGATCTCACCCGATCTCGCCACGTGCGAGGACTGTCTCCGCGAGATGAACGATCCGGGAGATCGTCGCCACCGGTATCCGTTCATCAACTGTACGAATTGCGGTCCCCGCTTCACGATCATCCAGGACGTTCCTTACGATCGACCCCGGACCACGATGTCGAGATTCGATATGTGTCCGGACTGTGCCCGCGAGTACGGGAATCCGGCCGACCGGAGGTTCCATGCTCAACCCGTCGCGTGTCCGGTCTGCGGGCCCCGGCTGTGGCTCGAGCAAGACGCGCGCGCGCCGCTCGAGGGGGAGGAGGCGCTGCAGCGGGCCCGTCAGCTTCTCGCGAGCGGTGCGGTGGTCGCGGTGAAGGGACTGGGCGGCTTCCACTTGGCCTGTGACGGGACGAGCTCCGCCGCGGTGGCGAGCCTGCGACGGCGAAAGGTGCGGGAGGAGAAGCCGTTCGCGCTGATGGCGGCGGATCTCGCCGCCGTCGAGCGGCACACGTTGGTGTCCGAGCGCGTCGCAGCGCTTCTCGACTCGATCGAAAGCCCCGTTGTTCTTCTCCCGAAAAGGAATCCGTCATCCATCGCTTCCGAAGTGGCTCCCGGGCGGAACCAGCTGGGATTCATGTTGCCCTACTCGCCGTTGCACCACCTTCTGCTGGAGAGGGCGGAAGGATTCCCGGACGCGCTCGTCATGACGAGTGGGAATCGGAGCGACGAGCCGATCGTGTTCGAGAACGAGGATGCGCGGGCGAGGCTCGGCGACATCGCGGACGCATTCCTTCTTCACGATCGTCCCATTCACGTGAGAACGGATGATTCGGTGCTCGCGGAACACCGGGGCGGACCCTACTTCTTCCGGCGATCCCGCGGGTACGCCCCCTTTCCGATATCGCTCCCCTTTCCGGCGCCGCCGCTTCTCGCGGTGGGAGGCGAGCTCAAGAACACGTTCTGCGTGGTGCGGGACCGTCATGCGTTCCTGGGCCACCACATCGGCGATCTGGAGTACGCAGAAAACGTCGACGCTTTCATGAACGGCGCGGCGCACTTCGAGCGACTGTTCCGAGTGCAACCCGAGACGATCGTTCACGACTTGCATCCGGACTACCGCTCGACGCGCTACGCGCTGGAGCGCGCCGAGACCGACGGTCTCACGATCGTTGCGGTGCAGCATCATCACGCCCACGTCGCCGCGTGCATGGCGGAGCACGGCTTGGGGGAGGACCGGCGCGTGATCGGACTCTCGTTCGACGGCACCGGCTACGGATCGGACGGTGCCATCTGGGGTGGAGAGTTCCTGATCGCGGGCTACCGCGATTTCGAGCGGCCGCTTCACCTCGCGTACTGTCCGCTCCCCGGAGGCGATGCGGCGATTCGCGCTCCCTGCCGCACGGCCCTGAGCTGGCTTCGCCAGGCCGGTGTGGAGTGGTCGCCTGATCTCGCGCCGGTGAAGGCGGTCGGGGAGGAGGAGCGCTCGATCCTTCGTCGACAGCTGGAGCTTTCGATCAACGCGCCGCGGACGTCGAGCCTCGGGCGCTTGTTCGATACGGTCGCTTCCCTGTGCGGAATCCGGCAGCGGACGAGCTACGAAGGGCAAGCCGCTTGCGAGCTGGAAGCAGCGGCCGCGGCGGCGCCGGGAGAGGAGGGCGCCTATTCGTTCGAGCTCGGCGCGGACCAGCTCGAAGCCGCGCCGGTCATCCGCGAGATCGTGGAGGACGTGAAGCGGGGCGTGCCACCGGCCATCGTCTCCGCCCGCTTCCACCGGGGGCTGGCGGAGGCCTC
>JALGZO010000228.1 GCA_025774865.1 bacterium
CGCCGCGAGCGACGCGACGTGCGGTCCGGGCTCCGCGCCCGAGCTGAAGAACGCGAGCGTCAACGGCGCCCCGGCTGCGATGCGCTGGCGCCTCGCGTCCATTGCCTCGTACGCGCCCGGCACGATCCCGGGCTCCACGCAGATGCCCGTGACCAGGAGACGTTCTGGGTGGATGCCGCCGCGCATGAACCAGCTCGCCGCGTCTTCCGTGGGCACGAAGACGCGAGCCGCCGCCCGCACGATCGCCTCCGGCGGCGCGACCATCTCTCCGTGCAGGTACCAGACGTCGTCGCGGCGCCCCAGGGCGCCGACGATCGCGGGATGATCGACAACCAGGATGCCGGTGCGGCCGGCCCACCGTCGCAGATCTCGCCCCAGGACCTTCAGAAGAGTCGATTCTCGATCGTAGTCCGTGTTCCCGCGGATTCGGTGGTAGAGCCAGGTCACGGGCCCTCCGCGGCCCGCGACGCGATACGACGCGCGCACGCACTTCCAGGCGAACCGGGACGGCCCGCGCGAGACGCGGAAGACGTCGGTGCGACGCGCAATCAGGTCGCCTCGCTTCTTCGCTTCCAGCGCGTGCAGCAACCCGTCCAGGTAGAACGGATGGCCTCTGCCGACTTCCGATCCGAGAAACGAGATCACGGCTCGACCATAGCCGCCCGTCGCGCCGGCGCGAACGAAAAACGCCCGAGACTCTCGCGAGCCCCGGGCGCCTTCGTCGATCGAACGTCGATCGTTACTTCAGGACGGTCATCTTCTTCGTCATCGTCTCGGCTCCTGCCTCGAGGCGATAGAAGTAGACGCCCGCGGAAACACGCTGGCCGGCCGAATCGCGGCCATCCCAGCGGACGTCATAGTGACCGGCCGGCTTCACGCCATTCACCAGCGTGCGAACCGCCTGTCCGCCGACGTTGTAGACGGTGAGCTCCACTTCCGATCGGCTCGGAAGCGCGTACGAGATTCTCGTCTCGGGACGGAACGGGTTCGGCTGGTTCTGCTCGAGCGCGAGCTTGAGCGGAGTCGCCGCCGCCAGATCCGGCGCGTCCGTCGCGCCGTCCTGCCGGAGCACGCGGATCTCGTCGACCGCCGCCTCCACGAGCGAACCGGAAGCCAGATCGCTCGCCCGGAAGCGCAGCTGAACCATGCCCGGCGACCCGAAGAGCGCGGCGATGTCCACGGAGAACGTCGTCCAGGAAGCATTGGACACAGTGGTGTTCTCGAAGTTCGTCCAGCTGGAGCCGCCGTCGTTCGAAACGTCCACGACCCAGTTGTCGTTGTTCGGGTCGGCTCCGGTGTTGTTCGAGTACCACCGATCGTATTTCACCTTGGCCTGGCTCGCACCGGTCAGATTGTAGACCGGCGAGAGAAGGGTGGTCGTCCCGTTGTCGACGTCGTTGCAGCCGAGATCGCATCCACTCGGGCAATTCGGGCCGCTGCACTGTCCGGTGACGAAGCACAGGACGCCAGGATCCGTGGTCGAGTCGTCCTCGGGCTGGGCCTGGGTTCCGATGGGATCGACGTTCTCCCAGATGCCGGTGGTCGCGTTGTCCCCGGGCGCCCCGATCGTCCAGTCACTGGTTCCGCTTTCGAGATCGTCGTAGACGGAAGCGACGTCGAACGAGTGGACCTCACTCGGCGCGAGTGGCGGGTGGGTCCGTGTGTTCCCACTCATGTCCGCCGCGAAGATGTAGTAGTCGAGCTCGCCGTCCTGGCTCTGCGCCGGAATGTGCGCGGTGTACTGGTCCGGCAGGAGGGCCGAGGTCATCAAGATGCTCGCGTACGAGCCGCCGTCGACGCGGTACCACACGAGAAGCTGAGACGTGTCGACGGATGATTCTGTCGACGTGATGGTCGCGACGACGTCGAAGCCCAGACCCCCGTTCGTCGTGTGGCCGAGCGGCGTGTGCGAGATGACGACGCCCGAGAGGATCTCCGGACACTCGAAACCGTGGTTCGACGCGCCGAGGCAGAAGTGATCGTAGTTCGGCGTGCCGTTCGTCAGGTCGCCGTCGTCGTCGTCCGCCATGAACGTCCAGAGGACCTGGGCCGGCTGATTCGACGGCGTGCCGGCCTCGCGGCCATAGTGCCACGTGTTCCAGGCGACGGAGTCCGCCACCTCTTGCGAGTACGTGCCCAGTAGCGATTGCCACGCATCCCAGTGGAAGCCGGCGATGATCTGGCCGCCGAAGTGGCCGCCGTCGTTGTCCTGAGGCCACTGCAGGTTGTTGTCCGCATCGCGGATTCCGCTCGTGCAGTTGTTCAGGAAGAACCCGAGCCCGATGATGGAGTTGCGGTCGATGAAGTTCGCGACCACGTCCGAGTTCCCCTCCCCCACGTCTGTCGACGGATACGGCGCGCCGTTCCGCTGGTAGCTCTTCTCCGTGATCCCGTGTCCGTACTCGTGGTAGATCACGTTCCCCATCTCGCCGGTGTTCCCGTACTGAGAGCTCCCCTCGCAGAAGTTCATCGTCTGCTGGCCGAGGTTCCACCAGGCGTTGCCGGGACAGAAGCCGTCCGTGCGTCCGACATGCGCCGTGGTCGGGTCGAGGTTCGTGAACGTGTTGTCGAGATCGAACATGAAGTCCCGCACGATGTTGCCGTGCTGGAACACGTCGCGCTCGTCCTGGCGGGAGTTCGATCCGTCGAACGTGAGCGT
>JALGZO010000229.1 GCA_025774865.1 bacterium
GTGACACGATCACCGATCTGGCCATCGGCGCCGACGGCGACGACGACGGAGGCACCGACCGGGGGGCAGTGTGGGTTCTGTGCCTCAACTCCGGCGGGACGGTGAAGGGCGTGCAGAAGATCAGCGACACCACGGGTGGCTTCGAAGGGACGCTGCGCGACGGGGATCAATTCGGGTGGGCAGTGACGACACTGCCGGACCTCGACAATGATGACGTGCCCGAGCTCGCGGTCGGGGCCATCAGAAATGACTGGCCGGGTCCGACCGAGGACGCCGGCGCCGTGTAGATTCTCTTCCTCAGAACTGACGGGACGGTGAAGGCCCACAAGAAGATTGCCAACGGAAGGGCGGGGTTCCCCGACACGCTGGATGTAGAGGACCTCTTCGGTCACGCAGTCGCGCCGCTCGGGGATCTCGACGACGACGGGCTTCCAGACCTCGCGGTGGGAGCATTCCTCGATGACGATGGTGGCACCGATCGTGGAGCCGTGTGGATCCTGTTTCTCAACAGTAACGGGACGGTCAAGGCGCATCAGAAGCTCAGCTCCACCGAGGGGAGCGTCAGAGGTCTGGATGATGGGGACCTCTTTAGCCGTGTAACGTCGCTGCCTGACGTCGACGGCGACGGGGTCGAGGACCTGGCGGTTGGGGCGCCCGGGGATGACGATGGAGGAGATAGACGTGGTGCCATGTGGGTTTTGTTTCTCAACACCGACGGAACGGTGAAGGGAGGGCTGAAGATCAGCGACACCCGAGGTGGCTTCACTGGTGTCCTCGACGATGAAGACCGGTTCGGATGGTCAGGGGCGTGGCTCGGGGATCATGACGGTGACGGACACGGCGATCTCGCCGTGGGGGCGCTCTTTGATGGCGACGGCGGTTTCGAGCGCGGTGCCGTTTGGGTGCTCTTTCTCAATGACGTGCTGGAGTTTGTCGCTGTTCCGGGTACGGCTTCGCCTCGCGCCATGCCCTTTGCGGTCTCGCCGAACCCCTTCAGAAGTCAATCGACTTTCGAGTACGCGTTGTCGAACGCGAGCGCAGTACGACTTCTGATCTTCGACGCGCGAGGGAGACGAGTGACGACACTGGTGGACCGGGGGCAGGCCGCCGGCTTCCACTCTACGACCTGGTCTGGTCGGGACGAGAACGGCGTCCCGGTAGGTGCCGGGATCTACTTCGCTCGGCTCGAGGCCGACGGCCGGACGGCGGCACGGAAGATCGTCCTCCTGAAGTAGAGCCATCACGACTCGGGATCGACTGAACCGCGCTGGGCTTCCCGGAGACGGGAATCGTGTCTCGCCGACGTTCACCACTTCCGCCGCGATTCCGCTTTTCGCGAGGTTTGGGTTAACCCGACGGCGGACACAGCGCCCACCTCGGCCACCGCGTCGCCGGCGGGACGGACTTCATGAGGCTGGAGGCCGGTGGGGAGGTGAGGACAGGGAGGGTGGTGTTTCTGGGGGATTCGGCTCAAGGGGTCGCCCAAGCGGACGACCCCTTGCTTTGCTGCGTCCAGAATCAGACGCGTTGCCCATCGATGCGACTAACGGTAGCTGGCCTTGATTCTTCCCCAGTTCGTTGCCTTCACCGATATCGGTTCCATGACGTTGACGAGTACGTTGTCGAGTTGGAAGTGGCCAGGGCCCGTGAATGCCTCCGGAATGAAACACTCGAAGTTGATACGAACGGGTGCGCCCGCGAAGGCAGCTAGAACCACGAGTCCTTTCAACGGACCGGTATCGAGATTGATCGAGCCGGGGTCTGCGGTCAGGACGAGATCACTCTGCAGCGGGGCGCCTCCGCCGAACGGTTCGACGTGTACTGTGAATGTCCTCGGCTGGGTGGATCCAGGGAAGTTGAACATGTCCCAGCCAGCTCGGTAGTCGAATTCGAGGGTCGTAACCTCGAAAGGGAGCACGACGTCCTGTGCGATGGAGATCGTTCCCGGCCCATCGCCGTCGAATCCGTGAACCGCCGCGAATTGCCCCTCGGTCGGCGTGCTCGGAAAGAGGTCGAAACCCGGGCTGATTCCGGCCGGTACGACCTGCAATGGCCAGAACGGTCCCGGAATATCGGTGGCCACCCATCCGCCGAAGTCACCGGTCTCGAAGCTGCAGTTCACGAGCGGATTCAGGGGATCGTTGCAGTCGTGGCTGGTCCTGGGGTCGCCCATCCCCGGCTGCCAGGTCACGTCGGCAGAATATGGCGCCCCGGTGGCGGCCGAGAGCATCGTCACGACCGCGAGCGAGGCGGCGAAAACCGAGGTCGAGATTCGACGGAGTAGAGAGAAGCGCACAACAGACCTCCGACTTGGGAGAACGCACGCACCCCCGTCTGGGGTTTCCTGCGCCCTCAATGGAAGAATCGCGGACCCGAGTCGCTCGGAGAAGACCAGGAAGATCGGCGTGCACCCGGGCTGCGAGGCGACGCGATGGGTACGCATCACTCTCTTTGGGCTGCATTGTAGTAGACCCTATCCTGCGATACGAGGGATTCCTGCCGTGAACGCCAATCCGATCTCGTAGCACGTGGGCTTGTCGTTCCCGAAGACTCGTATCGCTGGCGTGACATGAGGTTACACGATCGACCCCGCCCGCGTCCCGTCCTCGCCTCCATCCCTCCGACCGAATCCTCTGGGCATGGTTGTCACGCTTCTGG
>JALGZO010000230.1 GCA_025774865.1 bacterium
CGACGACGCTCCGGTGTCGGCCCCGTTGCCCGCGCGCTCCCGGGGCAGGTCGTCCGCGGTGCAGAACGGGCACTTCTCCCAGCTCGGTTCCTGGGGGTGACCTTGCGCGCAGGTACGCGGCTCTTTCTTCTTCGTGCGACGAAACAACACGGGCTTTCTCCTCGGACGCGGCCGGGTCAGCCGAGACGAGTAAAGACGAGATCGACCGACTCGGCGAGCCGGATGAGATCTCCGCTCCGGAGCACGTGCTCACCGACCGCCACGCCATTGACGGTGGTTCCGTGCTTGGAGCGGTCACGGAGAACGAACTGGCCGTCGTCGGTGCGCGCCACCACGGCGTGGTGCCGCGAGACGCGCGGGTGGCTCACCACCACGGTCTGTCCGGCCTCGCTTCCGATCGTCGACTCCTTCGTGGACAGCGGGAACTCGACGCCCATCGTGCCTCCCTCTCGCAGCGTGAGCTTCGCGAGCGGGCGCGGCCGCAGATGCCACCAGGCGGCGAGACCCGCCGCCACCAGCACGGCGAGAACGAACGCGACTTTCACTTCAGCGACTCGAGTAGCGCCTTGTCCCCTTTCCACTTCCCGTCGTGCCACCGGTAAACAGCCACCGCATCGATCTGGCCCCCCGACTGGCGACGATCCGCCGCTCCCCCTTCGCCGGCCAGCTCGTCCTCGTTCGTGAAGACATCGAGCTCGCGCCGGAAGAAGCGGATCACCTCGGAGATGCCGTCGCCGTCGAGATCGTCGAGATTGAACCAGTGTCGCTCGTCATCGCGGACGCGCCCGATCTTCCAGACCTCCTCGAGCTTTTGGCCGGTCCAATGAAGAATGATCTGGCCGCTCTCGCCGCCGTCCACGTGGGCGATCGCCCTTCCTTCCGTGAACTCGTGAAACGCGACGGACGCATGAACGACAGGCGAGCCCTTGAGCTTCACCTTCTTCTTCTCGGGCTTCTTGCCCTCGCGCTCGGCGAAGAAGAAGATCTTCCCAGGACGTCCCGCCGGCAAGATGATGAGAACGGCTTCGGGCGAGCCCTGTCCGTCCATCTGCCCGGCTTCGAGCGACCACCGGCCCCAGGCCGCGGAGCCGCTCGTGGCGCCGGGCTCGGCCGCTTCCACCATCTCGTCGGGGAGCTCGGCCCGGGCGGTCGCGACCAGCTCCTCGGAGAGGTCGGCGACGGCGGGGGAGGCGATCGTCGCGAGCAGTCCGATGACCAGGATCGGGGGCGGGAATCTCATGTAGCCTCCACGGTCTCTCGGGACGCCGGAACGTCCGGACGAGAAGGGTATCGCTTCGGGGGCGCTCGTACCAGGGGAGGCGCCCCAGCCCGAAGCTTCATTCTATAACCGCCCTGCTTCTCAAGGGGTTGGAGCTGGGGGTCGATCAGAGAAGAATGAGGCAATCTCCCGCTGCCGGATCCGGGGTAAAGGCCCCCTTGCGCCCGTACGTGGGGCTGACCATGGCCGGCCTGCTGCTGATCCTGGGCGGCTGCGACAGCAAGGTCCCCACGAACATCGACCGGACGCCGCCCGAGGTGTCGATCACCTCTCCCATCACGGGCACCGGTGTTTCCGGCGTCTCGTTCGTGCTCGAGGTGACGGCCACGGACGACGTCGACGTCGACCGGGTGGAAGTCGTGGTGAACGGAGAGCCCGGACCCACGGACACGACGGAGCCCTACCGGCTTCTCGTGTTCACCATCGCGTCGCCCGCCGACAACGTGCTCTCCGTCACGGCGCGGGCGTTCGACACGTCGGAGAACTCGGCGGCTACCAGCATCGCGGTGACAGTTTCCGATACGACCGTGACGCAGCTCACGTTCGCTGCGCAGGATGACATGAACCCGTCATGGTCGCCGGACGGGACGAGGCTTGTGTTCCAGGCGAGGCGACCCGAGGGACACTTCGACCTCTGGACGATGAACGCCGACGGGTCGAGCCAGACCCGGCTCACGGCGAACACGAACGAGGATCGCAATCCCGCCTGGTCCCCGGCCGGGGACGAGATAGCGTTCGACTCGAACCGCGCCGGTTCCTTCGACATCTGGGTCTTGCCCCTGGCGGGCGGCGAGGCGGCGGCCGACTCCCTCACGTTCGGCAACCTGGACAACATGGAGCCCGGGTGGACTGCGGACGCTTCTGCCATCTACTTCACGTCCAACCGCGGGGACAACGCGCCCTTCAACATCTGGTGGTCACCGGCGGATGGGGGAGCCCACACGCAGGTCACTAGCTTCGTGGAACCGGACATCTCGCCCGCCTTGTCTCCCGACGGCCTCTACCTCGCCTTCGTCTCCCCGCTCAACTTCGACGAACCGAAGGTCTACACGATGGAGATCGGTTCGGACGAAGTATCGCCACTGACGGGGAACACTCTCGGCTACACGGAAATGGACCCCTCGTGGGATCCCACGAGCACGGCGCTCCTTTACAGCCGCGTGGACGGGATGGGTTCGCAGGTGTGGGGTGTTCCGCTTCTCGGTGGGGCTCCAACCCAGATAACCTCCGGCTCCGGGCCGATCGTTGGCGACGGCGGCGCCGTCATGAGCCCGGACGCCTCACGGCTCGCCTTTCACTCCGAACGCCACGAGAATCTGCATATCTACCTCCTGGAGTGAATCACGGCGTCGGCCGTCGACCGCACGACGTCATCA
>JALGZO010000231.1 GCA_025774865.1 bacterium
GGGGTCCGGTGGGCGCGCCGCTCTGATTCCTCACAGCTACCACATCGCTCGGGGCAAATCCAAGCGCGGGCCGGGAAGTGGGTCGAGCGGGGTCGTCGACCGGGAACGGGCGGCACCGATCGAGAGGGCGCGGAACCCGGCGACGGAGGGAAACCACGATGGCGATCCTTTGGCTCCTGGACACCGATCGGCAATGGGCCGTTCTCCCGCTGGCCGGAGATCGCCTTTCCCTCGACACCACCCTGCCTGGCCTTGCGAGCGGGGAAGAGGCCGGAGTCGGAGCCGCCCGGCTCGTGCAGTCTGCCGGAGCGGACCGGAAATGGACGCTGGAACGGCCTTCCGCTGCCGCTCGGGGTCCGGGTCCTTCGCCACCGAGACGAAATCCGCCTCGGGTCGCTCGGCACCGCGTTCTTCTCGACCGAGACGCTCGCCCGAGTCGTGAAGTACCCCGGGCCGGCCGCGGTCAAGTGTGCCCGCTGCGGGGATACGATCGAGACCGGTCTTCCCGCCGTCCAATGTCCGAACTGCGACGTCTGGTACCACCAAGGGATCGACGGGGCAGGGCGCGACAAGCCGTGCTGGACGTATGCGCCCACCTGCATTTTCTGCCCCCACGGCACCCGGCTCGACGCCGGCTACCAGTGGTCGCCGGAGGACCTCTGACATGGTGCTTCGGAACGGGTCCTCGGGACACGTCGTCACGGTCGGCGCCGGGAACATCGGGTCGCACTTCATCGAGCATCTGGGCCGGATGCCGGGCGTCTCGCGAGTGACGCTCGTCGACCCCGGCCGGTACGAAGAGAAGAACGTCATCGGGCAGAGGATCGATCGGGACGACGTCGGCCGCGCCAAGGTCGACGTCCAGGCCGAGCGGCTGCGGCGCATCGATCCCGATCTACCGGTGGCCGCGATCCCCGAGCGAGTGGAGGACGTTCCGCTCGGCCGGCTGCGCGGCGAGGTGATCGTCGCCGGATTGGATAATCGCCGCAGTCGGCAGGTCGTCAATGAGGCAGCACGCCGTCTCGGCGTGCCGTGGATCGACGCAGGCGTCGACGCCGGGGGGCTCCTCGCTCGCATCAACGTATACGGGGCTCGCGAGGACTGCACCTGCTTCGAGTGCGGCTGGGACGACCGCGACTACCGGGGGGGCGACCAGGTGCGCCCGTGCGATCCGGAGCCGGAGGCGCCGCCGACCAACGCGCCGGCCAGCCTCGGGGCACTCGCCGCGTCCTTGGAAGCGATCGAATGCGAGAAGATCCTGAGCGGCGATGCCACCACGCTCACCGGCCGTCAGGTTCTCATCGATGCCCGATACCATCGACACTATGTGACGTCGTTCCGCCGGAATGCCGAGTGTCGACTCGCGGACCACGGCCCGTGGGAGATCGGCGCGGTCGCGCTCGACCCGGCGGAGCCGACCCTCGCCGAAGCGGTGGAGAGCCTCGCCGCACCGAACGCGCGCGAAGTGACGAGCCTCGCGGTCTGGGGGCAGCGCCTCGTTCGCGGTCTCACCTGCCCGAAGTGCGCAGCGCGGCTGCCGTTGCTGCGCGTGGCGGGGGGCATCCGGCCGGCGGAGAGAGTCTGCCCGAACTGCAAGGAAGAGATGCTGGCCTCGGGCTTCGACACCATCGACCAGCTCGACCTCACCGTGCTCTCGCCGTCCGACGGCTCGATGTCGCTCGGCGATTTCGGAGTGCGCGAGGGCGACGTTCTCGTCCTGGGCGGAGCGTCCGGGTTCATCCGGACAGTGGAGATCTCGCTCACGGACCATTCCGAGCCGCGGAGGAACCCATGACCGACCACATTCTGAACGGATTCCTGGAACGCCAGTACGAGGACGGGATGGCGCTCGCGGAGCGCAGCGATCTGCTCGAGCTCGTCCCGCTCAGCCCCCGTCCCGTGCAGTACTACGTGGCGCGATACGGTTGTAAGGGGCTCGTGCGCCGGGGCACCGACGTCGTCGAAGCCGACAACTTCGAGATCGGTTTTCACTTTCCCTCGGACTATCTTCGCCGGGCTCACGCAGGCGAGGTGCTGACGCTCTTCTCGCCGGCCGCCGCGTTCCATCCGAACTTGCGGATGCCGCTCGTCTGCCCGGGGTGGTTGCGGCCCGGGACCAGTCTCCCCGACCTGCTGTTCCAGTGCTTCGATATCCTCACATACAAGCTCGTGACCATGAACGAGCTGAACGCTCTCAATTTCGAAGCATGCGCTTGGGCACGCGACCACCAGGATCGATTCCCGGTGGACCCGCGCCCGCTCTGCCGACCCCGTCCGCCACGGTCGCCGAACGGCGCAGCGGAGATCGCGTCGAGAGCGGCCGCTTCGAGCAACGGCGGTCCGCGATCGTCGACATGCTCTCGCGCTGCGCGGCGGCCGTCACCGAAGCCAGTCCGTTGGCGTGGCGGCTCACGGGTTCCGACGGCGCGGAGGCGATCACGGCGCGGTGGGAGGAGCCCTGGCTGCTCTTCGAGACGGTGGCGAACGGGGCAGCTCCCGACCCCGAGTCGGACCGGCGCGCCACGACGGATGCGTCGTGGGAGCTCCTTCGTCGCCAGGAGGCACTGCCGGCGACCTGCCGCTACGGGCAAGGGTCGGGCGCTTCCCTGCGAGTGTTCGGCGAGGTCGCGTTCGAGGACACCGCGGATGCGGGCGCCCGGTGTGAGGAGATCGTCCGTGGGTTGGAAGCGGCTCGCCGCCGGAAGCCGGAGTTCCGCTCGACCGCCGCCCCCGCGCCGGAGGCCACCGATCTCACCCGGCTCTGTGAGGAGATCGGTTGGTCGGTGAACCAGCGCCCGGACGGTCGGCTCGTCGGCTCGCTGCCGGGCGTGAAGCCGTCCCCGTCGGCGGAGCTCTCCGCGGCCGACTTCGGGTCCCGCCTGTCGACGGAGATCACGACTCTGTCGGAGCTCGGGGAAGCGAGTCGCCAGGCTCTGGGCGAAGTCCTCCTGCGGTTGGGGCGATTCGCGCGTTTCACGCGACCCACGATTCACACGCACGACGACGGAAGCGCCGTTCGGCTCGAGACGCGCCTTCCGCGCCCGGCGACGGCGGCCGAGCTGCGTCACGCGCTGACGGCGATCACGGCCGCGTTCGGCGCGTGCGCCCAGGAAGTGAACGTCCTCCGGGACGAGACGATCGCGACGGAGTACCTGACCGTTCGGGGAGAGGCCCCGTGACGGTGTTCATCCCCTCGAGGGAAAGGAGCAGTGCCATGCGCGCAACCGGTGGCGGTGGACTCGCGATTTCGGCGAGCGACGTCTCCCGGCAGAAGGTCAAGGCGCTCGACCACGTGGAGCCCCAGAAGACGGTGGGCGAGCTCGTCGACGAGTTTCTGACCCAGTTGAACCTCCCGACACAGGATCCGCAGGGGCACCCGCTTACGTACCATGCGCGCCTCGATCGGGAGTCCCGTCACGTTTCAGCCTCCGAGCTGGTGGGTGACGCGCTCGAGACCGGTGACACCCTGACCATTCAGCCGATCATCGAGGCCGGCTAGAGCGAACCGTCCGTCCGAGGTCCGGAGGGGGGAAGAGATGTCCGCAACCGAATACCGGTACGCGTTGGAGATTTTCCGGGAAGACGGGACGCCCATCGGCCAGGTCCCGGTCTCGGTGGATTTCGAGGCCGCCCGGGAGTGTGCTCTCTTCGCGGGTATGCGCAGGAACTCCCTCGCGATCGACGAGATCACCGGGAACTCCTCCATCCTGCCCCTCTGGCACCCGGACGACGGTCGGCCCTATCTCGACGGATTTCGCGTGGCGTTCGACGGCGAAGCCGGCGAGACGGCCGACGATTTCACCGGCGGTTTCGCAACAGATTACTTTCGGCCGGCGGCGCGGAAGGCGTCGGTAGGCCTGGTGGCGGAGGGGCGCCTCAAGGAGGGCGAGCACTTCCGCTTCCGGACGCTCGCGTTCCCGGCGCCGGTCGGCGGCGACTCCGCCGCGGCGACCTCGCGCGAGGCCCGCGACGTCAGTCCGCCGCTGGACCTGCGGGAGACGCGGCTCGCCGATCTGATGGAAGGGGCTCTGACGAGCGGAACCGTCGATGCGGAGGACTTTCCGGTGTTTCTGCCGTCTCGCGTGCTCGAGGAGGTGCGAGAGCTCTCCCGAGGAGCGGGTGCGCACGAGACCGGCGGCTTCCTCGTCGGACACCTGCACCGCGACGCGTCCCTGCCCGAGATCTTCGCGGAGATCACGGCGCAGATTCCGGCCCGGCACGTGATCTCGGACACCAGCCGTCTGACATTCACCCAGGCGACGTGGACCGAGGCGCAGGGAATGCTGGATCTGCGGCAACGAGGTGAGCAATGGCTCGGGTGGTGGCATAGGCACCCGTGCCGCGAGTGGTGCAAGAACTGCTCGATCGAGAGCCAGCGCGTCTGCCATCTCGCGAACGACTTCTTCAGCGAACACGACCGTCAGGTCCACCAGGCGGTCTTCTCCCGGGCGTTCAACGTCGCCCTGGTTCTCAACGATGTGGCCTTCTCGGACGCGACGTATTCCCTGTTCGGGTGGCGCCGCGGCGGGATGGAGCCGCGAGGTTTCCACGTGCTCGCGGGGCGCAGCGTCCCCGCATCGTAAGGAGGTAGCAATGCTCCATCGCTCGCGAGCGAGGCAGGCCTCGCAGGAACTTCTCGAATCGATGATCGAAGCCGAGCAGGCCGGCGCGCAGACCATCGAAGAGGAGCTCGAACAGATTCAGCAGGCTCGCCAGCAGTCCTCGGAGGAGAGTCGGTCCCAGGATGTCCGGCTGCTCACGCAGATCAAGAAATTGAAGCGGGCGCTCGCCGTCGCGCAGAAGAATCGAGCTCAGCTGCAGGAGCTTCTGGAGAAGTTCACGGCGCCGCCGCTGCACCTCGCCACGTTCCTGGAGACGGTGGAGCTGGCCGGGACGCTGGCGGCCGTCGTCAGCCACGAGGGAACGCTCCGAATCGTCGCGTTCGGCCACGAAGTGCCCGAGTCGCTCGCGGTGGGAGACGAGGTCCTCCTCGGCGAAGAGCTCAACGTGCTGGTCGCGAAGTCCCCGTGCGCGGCGTCGCAGTGCGGGCAGACCGCCACGTTCGACCGTCGCCTTCCCGACGGACGCCTCGTGCTGACGTGGCGAGAGGAGGAAGTCCTCGTCAATCCCGCGGCGACGCTCGCCGGGGTCGATCTGTCTCGCGGCGATCCGGTTCGGTGGAACCGATCAGCGCTACTCGCGACCGAGAAGGTCGAGCGCGCGTCCGGCGACCACCTCTTCCTGGAGCGGACGCCCGACGTCCGGTTCGAGGACATCGGCGGGCTGGACCAGCAGATCGAACGTCTTCAGAACGTCTTCCTGCTCAGCTTCGAACATCCCGAGGTCGCGGACCGGTACGGGATCACGAACCGGGGATCGGCGCTGCTGAAGGGGCCCCCGGGCACCGGCAAGACGATGCTGGCGAAGGCCCTGGCCAACTGGCTCGCCTCGCTCGTGCCGGGTGGCGAGGCGCGGTTCATTTACATCAAGCCGGGCGAGTTCGGCAGCGTCTGGTACTCGCAGACCGAGGCGAACATCAGAGAGGTGTTCCGCGTCGCGCGCGAGTTCGGCAAGAAGCACCCCCGCATCCCGGTGGTCATATTCCTGGACGAGCTCGACGCGATGGGAGCTCCGCGCGGAGAGTCCTACCACCGCGTCGATGATCGCGCGCAGCTCGCGCTGGCGGCGGAAGTCGACGGCCTCGAGGAGCGTGGCAACATCTTCGTGATCGCGGCGACGAACCGCGCGGAGGCGCTCGACGAAGCGTTCATCCGGTCTGGCCGTTTCGGCGACGATCCGATCGAGGTGCCGCGCCCGAACCGCGTGGCGGCGCGGGCGATCCTCGCGAAGTACTTCAATCACGAGTACCCGTACTCGGCCAACGGCGGCGGACCGGACGCCGCACGCGAGGAGCTTCTCGACGCCGCGGTGTCCCGCCTCTACTCGTCGAACGGCGCGAGCGACATCGCGACGATCACGTTCCGTGACGGCACCGATCGCGTCATCAGAGCCGCCGACGTCGTCAACGGCGCGAGTCTGGCGAAGATCGCGCGAGACACCCGCAGCCGTGCGTGTCTCCGCGAGACGCGGTCCGGCGAGGTGGGGATCCGCGTATCGGACCTTCTGGAATCGATCGCGGACGAAGTCGAGGCGCAGGCGAGCCTGCTCACGCCGGCGAGTTGCCGGAGGTACATCCACGATCTGCGCCAGGACGTGGACGTGGTGCGGGTCGAGCGGGCGCGGACGGAGTCGACGGTTCGGCAACATCGCTACTTCGAAGTGGACCGGGCCGAGGCGGCGGAGGAAGCCGCGTGACGGAGCATGTACCCAAGGTCTGCGGAGGGGATTCGGAGCTCGGCAACTTCATCGAGGGCGTGATTCAGCCCGGCGGAAGCGGCCGCGAGGCGTCGCGAGCCATCCTGCGCGAGATCGTGGGCGTTCCCGGAGTGCGCCCGGTTCACGCCGCGAACTGCCGCTGTGTGGACTGCATGTCGGGCTCCCGCACGCGTTACGACGCGCGCGACTGGGGGCGGAAGTTCTCCGCCGTGAACGGCGGCTGCCTCTACATCGACCTCGATCACCTGGAGGTTTGCTTGCCCGAGGTGCGGAGCGCGCACGACTGGGTTGCGGCGTGGCACGCGATGCTGCGGCTCGCGCGCGACGCCATGGAGCGGGCGAACGAGCGGCAGCCGGACGGGCGCGAGATTCGAGTTCTCGTGAACAACAGCGATGGGCTCGGACATTCGTACGGCAGCCACCTGAACTTCCTGGTCACGCGGCGAGCCTACGACAACCTCTTCGAGAGAAAGATGCAGCATCTTCTGTGGCTCGCCGCGTACCAGGCCTCCAGCATCGTGTTCACGGGGCAGGGGAAGGTCGGCACCGAGAACGGGTGTCCGTGGGTTCCGTACCAGCTCTCGCAGCGGGCGGACTTCTTCGAGTGCATTGCGGCTCCACACACCACGTTCGCCCGCCCGATCGTCAACAGCCGCGACGAAGCTCACTGCGGGTGGTCGCGGCGGGTCGACGGGGATGACCGCGTGCCCCTTCGCGACCGGATGGCGCGGCTGCACGTGATCTTCTACGACAACAACCTCTTGCATGTCGCTTGCCTCTTGAAGGTCGGCGTCCTGCAGATCGTGCTGGCGATGATCGAGGCGGAGGAGGTCGATACGAAGCTGATTCTCGACGATCCCCTCCAGGCCCTCACGGACTGGAGCCACGATCCCTGGCTTTCCGCTCGCGCCGAGACGTGCGACGGGCGGCGGGTCACCGCGGTGGAGCTGCAGCTTCTGTTCGCGGAGCGGGTGCACGCGTTCGTGGAGAGCGGCGCGTGCGACGAGATCGTTCCGCGGGCGAAGGAAATCGTCGCGCTGTGGGAGGACACGCTCCGGAAGCTTCGCGACCGGGACTTCTCGGCCCTCACCGGACGCCTCGACTGGGTGCTCAAGCAGGCGGTGATCGAGAGGGCGTTCCGGCTGAGGCCGGAACTCGAGTGGACGGATGCGGAAGCCAAGCAGCTCGACCTCGTCTACTCCGATTTGGATCCCCAGAGGGGCCTCTTCTGGTCGTATGCGAACGATCTGATGGAGGCCGTCGTGAGCGAGTCCGAGATCGAGCGATTCACGGTCGAGCCGCCGTCGGGCACGCGCGCGTGGGGGCGAGCGATGCTCCTGCGACGGGCGGGCCGGGACCTCGTGGAGGACGTGGACTGGGACTACATCAAGTTTCGGATGACGAACGGCTACTGGTCGAGCGTTCGGAGGGTGGACATGGCGAATCCGCTGGAGTTCACGCGATCGGCGCTCGAACCGTTGCTGGATCGCAGTGCAGGTCTCGAGGAAATCCTCGGGGAGCTGGAACACCCTTCAACCGGAGGAACAACTCATGCAGACACGGCAGAAACGGAGGCAGCAGAGCACCGGTCTGAATCCATACGGGGGCAACGTCGGGAGCGGGGGGCTCGGGGAAATGCGGGCTTCGGTACGAGATCTCACTGACGCCGGTGACCATGCGATGCTCGATGCGTTGTCGACCACCGAGCAGACCATGAAGGAAATTCCACAGCAGACGGGGCAGTAGTCGTGACCCGGTGCTTGTTCGGGGTGGAGACCGAGTACGCGCTGGCGCCTCACGAGCACCGGAGGAACTGCCTGGAGCAGCTCATCGAGCTCGCCCGGGAGAAGCTCGCACATCTCCCGGGCGTTCGAGGCTGCGACCTCTTTCTCGCGAACGGGTCCCGCCTCTACATCGACTGCGGGGAACACCCGGAGCTCGCCACGCCGGAGTGCACGACCCCCTACGAGGTCGTTCGCTACGTTCTCGCCGGTGACGCGCTGCTGTCGGACCTCATCGACCGGATCGAACTCCCTGATGGCGCGAAGCCGTTCCTGTTCAAGGGCAACGTCGACTACACGGGGGCGCACTCCACATGGGGTTGCCACGAATCGTTCCTGTGCCGCACCGACCCGGCCCGGGTCCCCGACGCGATCATGTCGCACCTCGTCTCACGCATCATCTACACGGGCGCTGGCGGCTTCAACCCGTTCGCGCCCGGAATCCAGTTCGCGGTGTCACCTCGCGCGTGGCACCTCCCGAACGCCGTGTCGAAGGAGTCGACGAAGAGTCGCGGCATCTTCCACGCGAAGGACGAGCCCCTTTCGAAACAAGGCTATCATCGCATCCACTTGATCTGCGGCGAGAGTGTGCGGTCGGAGAAGGCGATGCTCCTGCGCACCGGGGCGACCGCCCTCGTCGTCGCGCTGATCGACGCGGGCAAGCGCCCCGGGCGGGGGTTCGAGCTCACCGACCCGGTCGCGGCGCTTCGGATGTTCACCACGGATCCCGACTGTCGCGCGACGGTCCCGCTCGCGAACGGTCGCCACGCCACCGCTCTCGAGATCCAGCATCATTACCTGGAGATGGTCGAGAAGCACGCGGACGCGAGCTTCATGCCCGACTGGGCTCCGAAGGTGTGCCGCGATTGGCGCCGGATGCTCGACCGGATCGAGAACGACCCGGATTCGCTGGCCCGGGTCTTGGACTGGGCGATGAAGCGGACTCTGTTCGAGCGCAGGATCGAGCAGAGTGAGATCGACGCGGCCACGATTCCGGCCTGGAATCACGTCGTTGGCGAGATCGACCGGGGGTTGGAGGCCGGGAGCGTGAAGGGGATGGCCACTCGCGTGGAGGCGGTGCTCGGAACGACGAGCGCGATCCCGGGAACGATCCGTGGACTCGACGACTACGTGCGCGAGCACTCGCTCGACTGGAGTCTGTTGCGCCCGTTCGTGAACCTCCGAAAGGAGCTTTTCACGATCGACGTGCGCTTCACGGAAGTGGGCGGGCGTCTGTTCGAGACACTCGACGACGCGGGCGTTCTCGAGCATCGGGCCCCCGGCGTCGGGAGCGTCCGGGCGGCGATGACGCGATGTCCGTCGAAGGGACGCGCGCGCCTGCGCGGGCGGCTCGTGCGCCGACACTTCCGGAGCAAGGGCATGCGCGCCACGTGGAAATCGGTGTGGGACGGGGAGAAGAACCGTATCCTCGACATGTCCGACCCGTTCGACGAGGACGGCGAGTGGAAGGACATGTCGAAGCTGGAGCGCGCGAACCGGGTACTGGATCTGGACCTCTTGGGGGATCTCTGACGCGCCGCCATCACGAGGCAGTGACGGACTCCGTCGCCGCCCCCAGCCGTTCCGAGAGCTCCCGGTACCATGCGAAGGCATGCTCGGTTCGCTCTCGCCGCTCGGCCGCGCCCCAGATGATCGAGAGCGTGCGCCGCGTGTCGTCGCCGGTCTTCGTCCGCTGCGAGTCCTTCACGCCGTTCGCGCACGGTCCTTCCGCGTCGTGCAGGCAGAGGAGGCCGCCGAGCGCGATTTCCTGCCCCGATGCGTTGAAGACGTAACTCTCCCCGGCCGCGGCCAGGCCGATCCGAAACGGCTCCCTCGCACGATCGAGATCCACGAGGCTGATCGGAAGGCCGCTGTGCAACGACACGACGTTGCAGGTGTCCACCGCCGGGTTGATCGACGAGAGCTTGCCCTCGCCGGCGGCGCGCACGAGGTACTCCGACGCCGGTTTGCCCCGCCCCGTCGGTTTGTACCCGCCGTGTCGAAAGACGTCGCGGACGATGCGTCGCGTGTCGTCGCTGGGGGAGAGGGGCGCTTCGGTGTCGAGGCGCAGCAAGTCGAGCAGCCAATCCGGCGAGGCAAGACCGCCGATCGGCGTGGGGAAGGTCGACTCGAAGAGCGCGGCATGCAGAGACGGGTGGGGATCTACGGTGAGGATCATGGCGCGGCGAGCTTATCACTCGCCCCGGAACGTGTCGCAGATCACTGACCGCGGTACATGCCCTTGACGCCGGCCCATGTCGAGGCCTCCAGCGCCGACTCGCAGAGGGTCCCGCCCTTGCAGGGAGCCGTCCCCAGGCTGCTGTAGCCGACCCATTCGATGTTCCAGGTTTGGGGGCTCGTCTGGCTGCAATCCACGGTGACGTGGCGGTTGTTGTCGGCCGAGGGAACGATGCAAAGCGTCCCGGGGATGTCGACCACGACGAGCTTCGCGGCGACCATGGGCCCCTCGGGACAGCCGCCGACGGCGAGGAGCAGCTTTTCGGCGCTGCTGCTCGCGTTGAGGAATGGTGCTACGGGCGCGGTCCCGATGTGCGCGATTCCGTCGCCCTGGATGTCGAACTCGGCCGACGCCATCCCGTCGCCGTCGCTGCAGTAGTACCAGAGATACAGAGTCTTGACCCCGCCCGCCGCGGAACCGGTGTTCGAGAGGGGGTCGGACGGGCTGCCGCTGATCGTCCAGCCGTAACGGTTTTGGGCTCGGACGGGGCCGGCCGCCGCGCCCAGGACGGCGGCGACAGCGGCGATGAGGAGGAGGTTGCGTTTCACGCGGTGGCTCCCGAGGGGTACGGGGGGCAGTGATTCAATCATAGGCAGGAATGCAGACTCCGGC
>JALGZO010000232.1 GCA_025774865.1 bacterium
CGAGCGTACAGTCGACGCTTCGGATGTTCTCGGAGTTCTCGGGCGTCAACATCATCGCCGGTCCCGAGGTCGACGGCGAGGTCACGGCGAGGATCGACGGTGTCCCCTGGCTCATCGCGCTCGACACCCTTCTCCGAACGAACGGCTACGGCTGGGAGCAGGACGGGGACATCATTCGCGTGACCACGATGGAGCAGCTCAATACCGAACGGCTCAACGAGGAGGTCGTGGAGCGCAAGCGGGAGGACTTCCTGCCACTCACGACCGGCGTCGTGAGAGTGAGCTACGCGAAGGCCGGAGAGATGAAGGCGCCGCTCGAGATCCTCCTCACGGGGCGCGGCCGCATCGAAACCGACGAGCGCACGAACTCGCTGATCGTGACCGACATTCACTCGCGGATCGAGCGCGTGCGCGAGATGGCCGCCATCCTCGACTTCAAGACCCCTCAAGTCGAGATCAACGCGAAGCTCGTGGACGTGGACGCGAGATCCATCCGGGATCTCGGGATCGAATGGAGCGTCAACGGCTTGAACAGTGGTGAGACCTTCGGGAACTTCGAGGTGGACGCCGGCATACCGAATCCCGCGGGCACGATCGTCGCCGGGCTCCGTGGCACGGACGCCGACCTGGACGTCGTGATCGAGATGCTCGAGCGGGACGACAAGGCGGAGATCATCTCGAACCCGCGCATCACGACGGCGGACAACAAGGAAGCGAAGATTCTGGTCGGCAAGAAGATCCCGCTCGTCATCTCGGACGAGGCCGGGAACGCCGTGACCGAGTTGACGACCATCGGCGTGAAGCTCACCGTCGTTCCGCACATCAACCAGGACGACCGGATCACGCTGGATCTCGCGCCTGAGGTGTCCGATCTCTCGTCGCAGGCCACCGTCCAGGGCGGAATCGTCATCGTGACGTCCGAGGCGTCGACGAGAGTCATCGTAGCCGACGGCGAGACGGCGGTGATCGGTGGTCTCATCCGGACCAACGAGTCGAGCGTCGAAACCGGCGTGCCGTTTCTGAAGGACATTCCGTTGCTCGGCTATCTGTTCAAGAGCTCGAACGTGGTGAAAGAGGAGCGCGAGCTCCTGATCTTCGTCACGCCGAGGATCATCCGGGCGGACGACGTTTAGTCGAGAGCCGGCCTCGGCCGGCGATCGGCGGGTTTTGGAAGAACCCCGTTTCGGCGCGCCGAACCGTTCCGGCGCGCCGAACGTCTTCCCGGTCTTGGGCCCACCGCACTTCCAGGGTATCCTGTTCCCTCGGAGGAGCAGCATGCCCTGGGTTTCCCTCATCGGATTCATGTGTTCCGGAAAGTCGTCGACGGGCCGGATGCTCGCGCGTCAGCTCGGTTGGCCGCACTACGACACCGATCAGATGATCGTCGAGCGGACCGGGCGCTCGATCGACGAGATCTTCCAGGGGCCGGGGGAGGAGGAGTTCCGGCGGCTGGAACACAAGATGGTCGAAGATCTGCCGCCGGAGCGCGATCTCGTCCTCTCGACCGGCGGCGGTCTCGTCCAAAACGACAGGACCATGGAGATCCTCGCCGTCCAAGGCCCGATCTTCTGGCTCCGGGTCGCCGAAGCCGATGTCCTGGAGCGCTGCCAACGGCCCTGGGCGGCCCGGCGTCCGCTGCTCGACGGTGTCGCGGATCTGAAGGAGCGTATCAAGCGCCTGATGGCGGAGCGTGAGCCGCTCTATCGCAAGTACGGCGCGCCCATCCCGGGCGGTTTCGCCCATCCGCGCGAGGCCGGCAAGCACATCCTCGAGATACTGCGTCAGCAGGAGGATTTCCGCGCCTACTTCGGCCTGACGGATGGCCGGGGGTGAAGGATTGCGCGTGATCGCGGGTAGTCTCCGGGGGCGCCGGATCGGGTCGCCGCGGGGTCTCTCGACGCGTCCCACTTCCGATCGGGTGCGAGAGTCGCTCTTCAACCTGCTCGGCCCCCTTCCCGGCGATGCTTCGGTTCTCGACCTCTTTGCGGGCTCGGGGGCGCTCGGGATCGAGGCGCTGAGCCGGGGAGCCGCCCGGGTCACGTTCGTCGAGCGGGAGAGGGGGGCGTTGCGAGCCTTGCGACAAAACCTGACGGATCTGGGGATCGGGGAGCGAGCGAGCGTCGTCGTGGGCGATGCAGGCTCCGCCCTCGCGATCGCTCCCGGGCCCTGGGACCTCGTTCTGGCCGATCCCCCCTACGACAGCGAGGACGTCGAGCGGATCGTCTCGGAGGGGTCCGACCTCCTGGCGCCGGGGGGCGTCCTCGCCATCGAGCACGCCGAAACCCGCCCGTCTCCCGACCCGCCGGAATCGCTCGCCGTTTGGAAGTCCCGCCGGTACGGTAGGACCCGAGTCACGCTGTACTCCCGGATCGTGGAGGCGCCCTCGTGAGGACTGCGATCTACCCCGGAACCTTCGACCCCGTCACGCTCGGCCACGTGGACCTCGTCGAGCGGGGATTCCGGATGTTCGACCGGATCGTGGTGGCCGTGGCGGACAGCCGCACCAAGAGCCCCATGTTCACGCTGGAGGAGCGGGTCGCCATGTTCCAGGATGCGGTCTCGTCCCTCGGTGATGTCAGTGTCGTGCCCTTCGACAAGCTCACGGTCCACTTCGCGCAGGACCACGACGCCTGCGCGATCATTCGAGGATTGCGGGCGGTATCGGACTTCGACTACGAATTCCAGCTCGCGTGGATGAACCGGAAGCTGGTCGAAGAGGTGGAGACGGTCTTCCTCTGTCCGAACGAGAAGTACTCCTTCGTGAACTCGACGCTGGTGAAGGAAATCGCCCGTCTCGGAGGCGACTTCACCGAGTTCGTTCCCCGACCGGTCGTCAAGGCCCTGCGCCAGCAACTCTCGATCTGACAACGCATGCCGACGTATCGATACGAGTGCCCGCGCTGCGCCGCCGTTCACGAGATCTTTCACTCGATCTCGGATGGTTCGGAAAGAGAGTGTCCCGACTGCGGGGGGAAGCTCACCCGGCAAGTCGGTGGCGCGGGCGGCGTGATCCTGAAGGGGAGCGGCTTCCACAACACCGACTACCGCTCTGACTCCTACCGGGCCGCAGCGAAGAAGGAGGAGGCGAAGCCGAAGCCGGCCGCCAAGGACAAGAAGAAGGACAAGAAGGCGCCGGACGGAAAGTCGAAGGGACCGTCGCCCGACGCTTGACGCGTCATTCGCGCTCGGATTCCGGAAGCAGCAGGGCCCGGAGCTGGGAGTAGTCCCGTGCCACCGATTCGTTCTCCTGGATATCCGCCGCGTGGAATCCTCCCGCGAACAGGATGAACGGGATCCGGTTCCCGATCGCCGACTCCCGATCGTTGGCGCGATCACCCACCATCACTGCGTCGCGCGCGCCGGTGGACACGAGAATATCGCGCACCATGTCCACCTTCGACGAGATCCCCGGACTGTCGAGGCACTTCGCCTCGTCCACGATCGGTCGCAGCTCGAACGCGTCGAGGAACGCGTCCAGGTAACGGCGACCGCAGTTGGACGCGAGTGCGAGCCGGGTGCCGGCCGCGTGCAAGTCGTCCAGCAGCTGCCGTGCGCCCGGATACATGGCGCCGAGCCCCTTCCCGAACGCGATCTGCTCGAGCCCCTGGGCCTCCAGCTCGATCTCGTTCTCGAGACCGTGCAGATCCTCCGGCAGCACGAAGAGCCAGAACTCCGTCATCGGAAGCCCGATCGCCTGGAGGAAACGATGGTCGTCCGGAAGATCTCGCGCGATGCCGTGCCGGCGATAGACGGTGGCGACGGCGCTGCGACCGATGTCGAGCCAGAAGGCGTCGGTGGCGAGAAGCGTGCCGTCGATGTCGAACACGACGAGCTCGGGTCGCTGCTTCATGAGTGCTGCTCCATGTGAGCCGCCGCGATCGGTGGCGGATGCTACGAGTGGGCGGAGCTTCCGTCAACGCGAGGACCCGCCGTTGACGTGTTTTCGCGCCGTCGGTAAGTTCGAGCCCCTCTCCATTCGGGCGAGCACGCGCCATGTTCCTGGACCAAGCGATCATCGAGGTTGCCGCCGGGCCCGGCGGGGACGGTTGCATGAGCTTCCGGCGCGAGAAGTACGTTCCGCGCGGCGGTCCGGACGGAGGCGACGGTGGGCGGGGCGGCGACGTCTGGCTCGTGGTCGATGCCCGCCAAGCCACTCTGCGCGACTTCCGCTACAAACGCAGCTTCCGCGGGCACGCGGGCCTGCGCGGTCAGGGCTCGGACAAGACCGGTCGCTCCGGGGAGGATCTCCTGATTCCCGTGCCCGCCGGTACCGTCGTGTACGATGCGGAATCCGGGGAGCTGCTCCGGGACTTGAAGGACGCGAACGAGCGCTTTCTCGTGTCGCGCGGTGGTCGGGGCGGTCGCGGCAACGCGCGCTTCAAGACGTCGACGAACCGCGCGCCGCGGCGCGTCGAGGAAGGGGCACCGGGGGAAAGCCGCCGGGTGCGGCTCGAGCTCAAGCTCATCGCCGACGTCGGGCTCGTCGGATTCCCCAACGTCGGCAAGTCCACGCTGCTCGCGCGCGTGAGCGACGCCCGTCCCAAGATCGCCGATTATCCGTTCACGACCCTGTCGCCCAACCTCGGAGTCGTCGGGCTGTCCGACTACCGCCAGTTCGTGATCGCCGACATCCCCGGAATCCTCGAGGGCGCCCACGAGGGAAAGGGACTCGGGCTCGAGTTCCTCCGGCACGTGGAGCGGACGCGCATTCTCCTCTTCGTGATCGACCTCACGTCCGAGAACCCCGGCCACGACCTCGACGCGCTGCGCGAGGAGCTGCGTCTCCACGGCAAGGGTCTGATGGGGCGCCCCCACCGGATCGTTCTCAACAAGGCGGACCTCTTCTCGAAGATCGAAGTTCCGGCCGCGTTTCGCGACCGGTCGGACGTACGCGTCATCTCGGCCGTGCGGGGCGACGGAGTCGACGAGCTTCTCGACGAGTGCTTTCAGCTCGTCGCGGAGGCGAAGCGCGGCGAGGAGGAGACGGCGGAGGAACCGGAAGGACGGCCGTCGTGAGTAGCCCGGGGCGGGCGGCGAACGGCTCCGTGGGGGAGGCCGTGTCTCTCGTGCAAGCCGCGGATCTCGGCACCCGCTGCCAGGGCGTGTCGCAGCTCGCGGCGCTCGTCGGCGCGGAGGCGACGGAAGCGCTCGCTCACTTGCTCGAAGAGGCGAGCTGGTACCTGCGCGACCGCGTGGTCGAGGCGCTGGGACGGCGACCGGGCTCGGGACCGGCGATCGTGCGCGTCCTGCGCGAGGGGACCTGGTACGCGCGGGCCAGCGCCTGCGACGCGCTCGGCCGGCTCGGTGACGTCGACGCCGTGGCTCCCCTCGTCGAGCAGCTCGAGGACCGCAACGTGTCCGTCCAAAAGTCGGCGGTGGAAGCGCTCGGTCGCGTCGCCCGACGGCACGGGGACGAGCTCGTCGCGCGCGGTGTGGCGGCATTGCCACCCGACCGGCGGCGTCGAGCGACGGCTCGGATGGCGCACCAGAAGCCGGCATGGGCGGCGGAGTTCGTGAAGGTGCTCGCCAAGCTACCGGACGACGCGTTCGCGGCCGCGGCGCCGCCGGTCGCCTCGAGTCCGAGTCGCGACGCCGACGTGGACTCGATCGTTCGGTTCCGCCAGTTCCTTGCGGATCTTCCCGTCGCCGGGGAGGATTCGTGAAGCGCGAGGACCTCGTGCGCCTCGGAGTCGCCGTCGGGAAGGGCGTGGGGCCGGTGACCGCCCGGCGGGCCCGCGATCTCGCCGGGGGGTGGGTTCCCGCGGAGGAAACCGCTCCGTCCGCCCGGATCCCGGATCCGGTGCGGGCCGCATTCGTCGGAGCGTCGGCGCGGGGCGAGCGCGTGCACCTGGCGTGTGAGAAGCGCGGCGTCAAGATCCTCTTTCGCGAGGGGCCCGAGTGGCCGGAGGGACTCGAGTGTCTCACGGACGTTCCGGAGGTCATCTTCGTGCGGGGACGCCTCGGGGTCTTGCGCGAGCGAGGCGTGGCGATCGTTGGAACGCGCGAGTGCTCCACCGCGGGGGCGGACCTCACGCACGATCTCGCTCGGCGCCTCGCCGAGGAGGGCTGGGTGATCGTGTCGGGACTCGCTCGTGGGATCGATGCGCACGCTCACCGCGCCGCGCTGGCCGGCGGAGGAGACACGATCGCCGTGCTCGGTTGCGGCCCGGACGTTCACTACCCCGGAGAGAATCGCGAGCTGCAGGAGACGATTGCCCGTGATGGTCTTCTCGTCTCGGAGTTTGCACCGGGCGCCCAGCCCGTTCCGGGGCACTTCCCTCGCCGGAACCGGATCCTCGCGGCGCTGGCCCACGCGGTGGTCGTCGTGGAGTCGCGCGCACGGAGCGGCGCCCTCGTGACGGCGCGGCATGCGTTGGACCAGGGGAAGGAGATCTTCGTCGTGCCGGGCTGGCCGACGTCGCCGGTGTCGTCCGGCCCGTTGGCGCTCCTGCGGGACGGCGCGCGTCCGATCCGTGGCGCGGAAGACCTTCTGGAGGATCTCGGCGGCATCGCCGGGGGCCCGGCCGCCGATCCGGAAGAGGTTCGCGCGCTCGGGGCGGTGCGTGACGGGGCGGAAACGCCGGTGCAGCTCGCGACGTCGCTCGGAGTCAGCGTCGAGGAGGCTCGCGACCGCCTGGCGCGCCTGGAGCTCCTCGGTCTATTGGCCCCGGGAGGGTAATCGGTGTCGTTTCGGGACGTGCGTCGCTTCTGGGAAAGCGCCGGGTTCTTCCTCTTGACCGGGCTCGTTCGCGCGTTGCCGCGCCGAGTGGGACGGGCGGCCGGGACCTGGCTCGGTGGCTTCGTGTTCGATGTCGCCCGCATTCGGCGTACGGTCGCGGTCCGGAACGTCACGGAACGTCTGGCGCCCGCCGGCGGTCTTCCCGAGGCCGAGCGGATCGCGCGCGAGAGCTACCGCGTCATGGCCCGGACCTTCGTAGATCTCGTCCGGCTCGACCGCATCGATCGCTCGGTCACCGATCGGGTGTTCTCGCCGGACGACGTCGAGTGGTTCCGGTCGATGGAGCGCGGCGGGCGGGGCGCGGTTCTCGTCTCCGGGCACTTCGGGAACTGGGAAATCATGGCGCTCGCGATTCGCCGGCTCGGTCTGCCGCTCCGAGTGGTCGCCGCTCGTCAGGCCAACGCGGTCGTGGACGAGGGCGTCAAACGAGTCCGGCGCCAGGCGGGCATCGACACCATCTCGTCCGGGCGCGACGTCCGGGAGATCCTGCGTGCCCTGCGCGCGAACGAGTTCGTCGCGACCCTCATGGATCAGGATGCTCGGCGCCGCGGAGTGTTCGTCGACTTCCTCGGAGTGCCGGCCTCGACGCACACCGGCATGCTCTCCCTGGCCTTGCGCACCGGGTCGCCGATCGTCACCGGCGTGATGGTCGACGAAGGGGGCTCGTACCGGTTCGTTCGCGGGGACGTATGGCGTCCTCGCCGGGACGATCCGGACAACCTCCTCGACAGTGTCGCTCACTTCAACTCGTTCCTCGGGGAGCAAGTGCGGAGGCACCCCGAGAACTACTTCTGGGCCCACCGACGCTGGAAGAGCAGTCCGCCGGCGGCAGCGCCCTCCGGAGACCAGCCTTGAGCCGTCCCTTCATCGCGGTCATCGGGACGGTGAATCTGGACACGATCGTCACGGCCGACGGCCGCCGCGTCGAGAGCCTCGGAGGCATCTTGTACAACGCGATTCCGCTCGGGGCACTCCTGGAATCCACCGGCATCTCCGTCAAGCTCTTCGGTCGACTGGGACCGGAACATCGGGAACAGGCGATCCGAATGGTCGAGCCGTTCTCCGCCGTCGACGCGACGACGCTGGTAGCGGATCCGGGGGGAACGAACCTCTCGCTCCTGGACTATTCGCGGGGAGGGGAGCGGCGAGAAGAGGTCGAGATGCGGGTGAAGTCGCTCTCCCCGGAGGACCTCCTCGGCGCCGAGGGCGCGCGGGCGGTGCTCGTGAACATGATCTCGGGCCAGGATGTGACTCGGGAAACGCTCGGTGAGCTTCGTCGCGCGTCGAGCGCAGACTTCCTGCTCGACGTCCAGGCGCTCGCGCGCACGTTCGCAACGCCGCGGCGGGTACGCGTCGTTCCTCACCGGACGGAGTGGTGCCGCGTCTTCGACGTCGTCCGGGGTAACGAGGAGGAGATCGCGCACTTCGGCGGAGTTCCGAACGACACGGCGAAGGCGGCGGAGCAGATACTCCGCGAAGGGCCCTGCGAGGTGCTCGCGACCCGCGGGGAGCGAGGGTCGTGGCGCGCGTCGCTCGGTCCCGGGGGGCTCACGCGCGTCGAGGTACCTCCGGATCCCTGGCAGCCGGCCGCCGATCCGACCGGGTGCGGCGACGCCTTCCTCGCCGGCGTCTGCGCGGGGCGCGTGGTCGGGCTCGATCCGGGGACGGCGTGCCGGCTCGGCTCGTACGCGGCCTCCCGCGTGGCTGGTCTCTCGGGGATCGAGTCTCTCGGCGAGCTGCGGAGCCTCGCCGCGGAGGCGGTGGATCGGGATCCCGCGTGGAGCGCGCTCGCAGCGTCGGTGCGCTGAGGACGCTCGGCCGTGGGCCCTGGCAGTGACCAACGGCGGGACTCCAAGGTCCCCGCGTTCCGGTTTGGCCTTTCGTCCCGCCGGCCCGGCCATCCGAGCTCGGCCGGATCTGATTTCCGAGGTCTTCTGCGTAATCGATTGATCTCTGACCGGTTAGCCCGCTGGATCGCGGTTCGCCAACCCCCCGGAGAGCCAGCCGTCGTCGGGATCGGCACGGAATTCTCTACTGCATGACGGTTGGCCGGGACCGGCCCACTCTGCATCCTGTCTTTCCCGTGGTTCCGGTCGACGTGCGAAGTAGGGACATCGGCCGTCAGTGTGAGAGGAGCTTCCGGGGGGGAGCCGCTGGCGCGCCGTCTGTCCCGACCTTCGTCGAAGGTTCGAGGGGCACCCGTTCTCGGGTGCCCCTTTTCATTCTCGTTCGGGGGTCCGGACGATCGTCGGCTGCGCCGATCGCTCGCTTTGGATAGAATGCCGCTTGACCGCCTCGCCCACCGCCATCGCACCGGCTCGCGCGCCAGGGGACCCGGTTGCTAATCCAAGATCGCAAGACGTTCGAGCAAACGATCGACGCCATTCGAGAGGCCGGCTCGTTCGGGTGGGATACCGAGTTCATCCAGGATCGGACGTACTGGCCCCGACTCTGCCTCGTCCAGGTGTCGACCAGCGATCGCGTGGCCGCGATCGATCCCTTCGAAGTCGGAGATCTGAGCCCTCTCTGGGACGTCGTCACCGATCCGGAGATCCTCGTCATCCTGCACGCGGGTGCCCAGGATCTCCAGATCGCGTACGACGCGTCGAGTCGAGTCGCGCAGAACGTGTTCGACACGCAGATCGCCGCCTCGTTCGCCGGGTATGGCGACAGCATCAGCTACGCGGGGCTGCTGGCGCGGGAGATGGGGGTTCGTCTCTCGAAGAAGGAGACGATGACGGACTGGTCGCGCCGGCCGCTGACGGATGCGCAACTCGCGTACGCTCTCGATGACGTCCGGCACCTGCTCCCGGTGCATGACCGGCTGACGCACAAGCTCGACGAGCTCGGCCGACTCGCCTGGATCGACGAAGAGCACCGCGCGTATGGAGACGATCGAACGTTCCAGCGCGATCCTCGCCGAGCCTGGGAGCGACTCTCGAAACGTCGGTCCCTCGACCGCAAAGCGCTCGCCGTGCTCAGGGAGGTGGCGGCGTGGCGGGAAGAGACGGCGGCCACGCAGAACGTGCCGCGGAACCGCATTCTGAGTGATGACGTTCTCGTGGAGGTCGCGCGTCGCGCCCCCGGGAAGCCGCGCCAGCTCGCCGCGATCCGGAACCTCCACGAAGGAGTGCAGAGGCGTTACGGAGCGGACATCATCTCCGCCGTCGAGCGCGGCCTTCAGGTGCCGGACCAGGAACGACCGGAGCCCGCCCGGCTCAGATCGGAGGATCCGGCGCGGGCCCGCTTGGTCGATCTCATGGATCAGCTCGTGCAGATCCGAGCGCGCGAGACGGGTGTCGGCCGCACCGTGCTCGCCACGAGGCTCGATCTGGATCGAGCGGCGGCGATCCACTACGGCGAGAACTCGGGCGGCGACCTGCCACCGATCCTCCGGGGCTGGCGAGAGGAACTCGTCGGTCGTGACCTACGCCGCCTGCTGGACGGCGAGCTCCGGCTCGGGGTCGATCCGGTCGCGAGGGTCCCGCGGGTCCTTTCGGGAGATGCCGCCGGCTAGTGTTCCGTCTCGACCGTCTCGCTTCCGTTTACGTTGGTTGGCTCCGAGCGGCACGAGGCCGGGCGAGGGTGCCTCCCGACCTCGCGAAGCTCGGACTCACCAGGCAACTAGCGCTCGGACGGAGCGGTCTTCGGAGCGGCCAGCGAGAGCAGCACGTCGCCGAGCTCGGGGAACAGCCGATCACGCTCTTCGATCGTGCGAACGAACTGCGCGTCCACGGGGTCCGGGCGGTGACCGTCGAGCACGCGCCGGCCCAGATCCGCCAGCCGGGCGAGATCGTCCGTGTGGAGGCGGACACGCTCGGTAGCATAATCCACCGCTGATCCGGTCGTGATCAAGAATGGCCAGTCGGAGGCGCAAGCGAGCAGGAGCTGCCGCACGGCCGCGACCGCGATGAGTCGCGCCTCCGCCCGGTCCGAGTCGCGTGCAGCCCGCCAGAGATCCCAGACCGCTTCCTCGCTCGGGTAGATCAGCTGCCATGTCCACGCGACCGCGGGATTGTTCCATACGTAGT
>JALGZO010000233.1 GCA_025774865.1 bacterium
CACCGTCGATCGAGCACTGGAAGCGGATCCCCATGCTCTGAAGGGCTCCGGCCATCCAGTGCGGCGGACAGACGGGAATCGTCGCCGCGGTGGCGGACTGGGCCATGGCCGCGATCATCAGTCCTGCGAGAGCGATCCTCTTCATGGCGGGCCTCCTTCGGCTCGGTGGGCGTTCCCTTCTGTTCTTTGCAACGGAGAGACCAGAAAAGAACGAGCGGGGGAAGTCGTTGACCCGCTGGCACTTGAACGAGATCGCGGGCGCGCGTGGACGGTCGTGCCGCGCCTGGCCGTGACGACGGATGGTCGAATGTCACGGCCGGTGGTCACGCGGACCGGAGAGCGGCGACCGGCTAGGAAGCGCGCGTGACCTCGATCATCCGGGTGAGAGCGACTTTCGCGTTGGCGACGAGCTCGCGCCGCTCCTGCTCCGCGAGACGATGTCGATCTCCCGTCGTTTCGTTCACGACGTCGCCGGGCAGCACCCGGTTGAGGTCGGGTCCGGTTCCCCGCGCGAGCATGTCCAGGATGGCGACGAGGTGCGGGGGATCGTTGCGGGACATCGTGGCGCAGCCGCAACCCATGGAGGAGCCTTCCGCGCTGGGGACGTCGGCGAGGTTCACGACCTCGACGCCGCCTAGCTTCGCCTGCTCCCGAGCGTTCCGAACGAAGTGCCCCTCCGTGCCGATGGCGAGGCGCTCCCCCGACTCGGCCGTCATGACCTCGTTCCAGAGGTACTTCGTGGACCCGGCCCCGTGGGCCGCGTCGACCACGTCCTTCGGACACTCGGGGTGGACCAGGACGCGGTAGCCCCGCTCTTCCCAGTACCCCACATGCTCGGGACGGAAGACGGTGTGAACTCCGCAGAAGCTGCCCCAGAGGATCATGGGCGCCCGGTCGAGCCGGGATCGAGCGGCCGGGCTCAGATCCGCGATCTGGAGACGCGCTCCCTCGTCTCCCCCCTTCCAGTGGAACAGCGAGTCCGCCGGGATCCCCGACCAGCCCGCGACGTTCTCGCCGAGGTGTCGATCCGGCACGAAGAAGATCTTGCGATTCTGGGCGAGCGCCCAGGCGACGATCGCCTTCGCGTTCGAGCTCGTGCAAACGGATCCACCGGTCTCGCCCGCGAGCGCCTTCACGCGGCCCGACGTGTTCATGTAGGCGAGAACGAGAAGATCCTCACCGTACCGCTCGCGCAACTCGTCGAAGGCCGGCTCCACCATCCAGTCCTTCGCGAGCATCTCGAGGGTGCATCCCGATTTCGGATTCGTGATCCAGACCTGTTGATCGTCCGCCGCGAGAATCGCGATCGATTCCGCCATGAAGTGGACCGCCGATTCCACGAAGACCTTCGTTTCCGGATGGTCGACGGCTTGGAGCGCGAGCTCGTACGAATCCGCGACGCGTCCCCCGTAGCGTTCGACGAGCTTCACGATCTCGCCGCCCATGTAGTAATGCGCGAGGAGCATCAGAGACGGACCGAAGTGGTCGAGAGCCGGCCGGACGTAGCCATCCATCCAGGGCAAGACCGTCTCGGGTAGCCGGTCGGGTAGAGCGAGGTATTCCTCGGCGTACGGCTTGAACTCATCCTGGTACCAGTCGAGCGGCAGATCCTGCTGACAGATCGGCATGTCCGGAATGATGCGGATTCCGGACGAAGAAGCGGAGGAGTCGGTGGTGATCGAGGGCATCGGAAGAGGCCTTGGAGGGGTCACGGACCGCTTCAGAGTACCCCCTTTGCCGGACGAGGACGACCCCCGAGCGGCTCGGTCCCCGCAACGCCGTCCGGCAGGCTACGGACATCGTCGGCCGCGGCCACGGGCACGCTCGCGAACGTGCGATCGTCGATCCGACAGTCGAGGTAGCCCAGTCGATCTCCGGCGGGAATGGGCGCGGCCAGGTCCGGGAGCGGGCGGATGCGGAAGTTGACGGCGTCCCGTCGGCCGTCCTCGACGAGGATCCGAACCGAGCCGGACGCCACAGCGTAGTCGTGGTCGGCACCGGGCCCGGAAACCGCGGGCCCGGCGAGAGCGAAACGCTCACCACCGGTGGCCACGTCGCACCAAACGGGTCGCTGCTCGAAGGCGGCCTCCAGAAGATCGCGGGTGATCAGGAAGCGCGCCTTTCCGGGCCGCGCCCCCATCACGACCGACACGAGCCGGACGCCGTCCCGAATCGCAGTCCCGCAGAAGCAGCCCCCGGCGCGCCAGGTGTAGCCGGTCTTCAGCCCGTCGAGCCCCTCGACGCCACCGTACTTCCGCAGGAGCCGATTCGTGTTGTCGAGCCAGAACGCTCCGTCGCGAAACGGGGTCCGCCACGTCGAGCTCAGGTTCAGAGCGTGCTCGTGCTTCACGAGCGCGCGTGCGATCGTCGCGACGTCCCGTGCGGTCGTCACGTTCATCGATCGTCCCCAGAGGTCCAGTCCGTGCACGTTCGTAAACCGCGTCCCCGTGCAGCCGAGCCGTTTCGCCTCGGAGTTCATGCGCGCAACGAACGCCTCTTCGGTCCCGGCGACATGCTCCGCGATCGCCATAGCGGCGTCGTTCGCGGAGGAGATCGCGACCGCCTGCAAGAGTGCCCCGAGCGGTTGCTTCTCACCGTGCTTCAGGAAGACCTGGGATCCTCCCATCGTCGACGCGTTCGCCGAG
>JALGZO010000234.1 GCA_025774865.1 bacterium
CGTTTCTGGGAACGGATCCTGGGGACCGTGAGCGTCCGGACCCCGGAGCCCTCGATGAATCTCCTGCTCGATCGGTGGCTCCTCTACCAGGTGATCGCGTCCCGCCTGTTCGCGCGAACCGGCGTCTACCAGTCGAGCGGCGCGTTCGGGTACCGCGACCAGCTCCAGGACGTCCTGGCGCTGATGCCGTCGGCCCCGGAGATGGTCCGCGCCCACATCCTGGATGCGGCGGGCCGGCAGTTCGAGGCCGGCGACGTCCTTCACTGGTGGCATCCGCCGGGGGGAAGAGGCGTGCGCACGCGCTGCTCCGACGATCTCCTCTGGCTGCCCTACTGCACGTGGGAGTACGTCGCGGCCACCGGCGACGACTCCATCCTCTCCGAGGGGGTCCCGTTCCTCGCGGGCGAGCCCCTGGGCGAGCAGGAGAGCGACCGGTACGGACACTTCGAGCCGGCGCCGGGGAAGTCGAGCCTCTTCGAGCACTGCCGGCGCGCGCTCGAGCGCGGGTGGACCTCGGGAAGGCGCGGCCTCCCGTTGATCGGACATAGCGACTGGAACGACGGCATGAACCGCGTCGGCCACCAGGGCCGCGGCGAGAGCGTCTGGCTCGGCTGGTTCCTCGGCGCGACGGCGCAGGGCTTCGCGGAGCTGTGTCGTCGCCGCGGAGATCCCGAGGAGGCCGAGAGGTGGTCGCGGCGCGTCGAGGAGCTCCGGGCCGCCGTCGAGGCGGCGGGCTGGGGCGGCGAGTGGTACCGGCGCGCGTTCGACGACGACGGGAACGAGCTCGGGTCCCCGTCCTCGGCCGCGGCCTGCATCGATTCGATCGCACAGTCGTGGGCCGCGATCTCCCGTCTGGGCGACCCGGAGCGCGCTCTCTCCGCGATGCGCGCGGTGGACGAGCATCTGGTGAGGCGCGAGGACCGGGTGGTGCGCCTGCTCTGGCCTCCTTTCAATGAGAGCGGCCCCGATCCGGGCTACATCCGCGCGTATCCGCCGGGTGTCCGCGAGAACGGCGGGCAATACTCGCACGCGGCGGCCTGGGTCGGGTGGGCTTGGTCCGTGATCGGCGAGGGGGACCGCGCCGAGGAGATCTTCCGCCTGCTGAATCCGGTCCTTCTCGCGAGCGACCCGGCCGGGGTGGCGAGATACCGTCTGGAGCCCTACGCGATCGCGGGGGACGTCTACGCCGTGGAGCCGCACGTGGGGCGCGGGGGCTGGAACTGGTACACCGGCGCGGCGGCTTGGACCTGGCGGCTGGGCGTCGAGGGAATCCTCGGGCTACGGCTCGCCGACGGGAAACTCGTCGTCGACCCGTGCGTTCCCGCGCACTGGAGGGGCTTCGAGGCCACGATCCGCACCGACCGGGGGAGCTGCGAGGTTCGCGTGGAGAACCCGCAAGGAGTGCAGACCGGCGTGATCGAGCGGCTTCTGGACGGGGAGCCGGCACCCGACGACGGTGTTCCGTTGCGGGAGCTCGTTGGGAGCCACGAGCTCGTGGTGCGACTCGGAACGATCGCGGCGCCGGTCGACAGCTGAGAAGCGCCGATGGTCCGGCGCACCTCACCGTTCCGACAGCGCCTCGATCGCCGCCGTCAACTCCTGCGGCTCCGTGAGCGTCCCCCGAAAGAGATCGCCGTACTGCTCGAGCCTCGCGATCGCCGTCTGCATGTCGAACTGGCTCGGATGAAGCTGACTGTCGAGTTCGTCCCAGTCGAGCGGAGTGGACACGGTGGCGCCGGGAACCGGACGCACCACCCACGGCGGCACGACCGTCTGCTCGCGACGATTCTGCCCGAAGTCGACGTACACCTTGCTCTCGCGATTCGCGACGACGCGTTCCACCGTCGCGATCTCGCGGTGCTCCTGCACCGTCATGCGCGCGACCGCTTCACAGAACATCTTCGCCTGGTCATAGCCGTACTCCCGAACGAGAGGAATGTAGATGTGAAGACCGCTCGCGCCGGAAGTCTTGAGGTACGGATGAAGGCCGGCGCCGCGGAGGATCTTTCCGACGGTCGTCGCGACCCGCACGACCTTCGTGAAGTCGGTCGAGCTCGGGTCGAGGTCGACGATCGCCCAGTCCGGTGTCTCGAAATCGTCCACGCGTGAGAGCCACGGGTGCAGATCGATGCTGCCGAGATTGATGAGATGCATCAGCGTGTCGCGATCGTTGCAGACGACGTAACGAACCTCCTCCCCCTCCTTCTCGCCGAGCCAGATAGTCGGCACCCAGTCGGGGATCCGGCCCGTGACGTTCTTGTGGTAGAACGACTTGCCCTCGATTCCGTCGGGATAGCGCAGCATGTGGACCGGCCGGTCGCGCAAGTACGGGAGGATCACTTCCGCGACGCGGTCGTAGTAGTCGAGAAGCTCGCCCTTCGTGATCCCTTCCTTCGGCCAGTAGACCTTGTTCCGATTCGTGATCTTCACCCTGGCGGCGGCCCGCCGCCCTCCCCCGGAACCGAGACTCTCGGTGACGCTCCTCTTCTTGCGCCCGCCGCCCCCGCCCGACGGGATCTCACGCCAGTCGCCCGACGGCCCGGCGATGTAAGCGGAGTCGCCGCGCTTCGCGATGGCGCCCGGGAGGCCACCGCGCTCCACCATCTCGCAGAGCTCTTCTCCCCGTCCCACCACATGGTCCACGT
>JALGZO010000235.1 GCA_025774865.1 bacterium
CGCCGCGTCGAGAACGCCGCGCGCCGCGCGCAGCTGGCTTTCCCAGATCTCGCCCGCATCGTGCTCGACCCAGCCCGGCTGGCGGAAGTGCTGCGTGAATTCGTACTGGTCGCTGGCGACGATGGCGCCTCGGCCGTCGAAGAGGATCGCGCGCGACGACGTCGTCCCCTGATCCAGAGCCATGATGAAACGACTCAAGGGCCCTCCCCTCCGCGCGGCTCCGCGGAATCATTCCTCGAAGACGGCCTCCACGAACTCCTCGGCGGAGAAATCGCGCAGGTCATCGATGGCCTCCCCGACGCCGACGAACTTCACGGGAATCCCGAACTCGTCGGCGAGCCCGATGAGCACGCCGCCCTTGGCGGTGCCGTCGAGCTTGGTGAGCACGAGGCCCGTCACGTTCGCGGCCTCGCTGAACAGACGCGCCTGCGAAATCGCATTCTGGCCCGTGTTGGAATCGAGCACCAGCAGGGATTCGTGGGGCGCGCCCGGAAGATCCCGCCCGGTCACGCGCACCAGCTTCGAGAGCTCCTCCATCAGGGGCTTCTGGGTCTGGAGGCGCCCCGCCGTGTCGACGATGGCGACGTCGATCTTGCGCGCGACGGCGGCCTTGACGGTGTCGAAGGCCACCGCCGAGGGATCCCCGCCCGACGGGCCGGAGACGACGTCACACCCGACACGCTCGCCCCAGCTCTGCAGCTGCTCACTCGCGGCGGCGCGGAAGGTGTCGCCGGCGCCGAGGATCACGCTGTACCCCGCCTCCTTGTAGCGCGCGGCGAGCTTGCCGATCGTCGTCGTCTTACCGGAACCGTTGACGCCGAACACGAGGATCACGTGAGGCTTCCCCTGCGTGGCGAGCGGCTCGCCCTTCGGCTCGACGCGCTGGAGCTTCTCGAGGATGGCCTGCCGCAACACGCCGCGAACGGTGCCGGCGTCGGCGCCGCTGGCCTGCGCCCGGACTGCCTCGAGGAGGCTCTCGGCCGTCTGCACGCCCAGGTCGGCGCTGAACAGCAGCATCTCGAGGTCCTCGAGCACCTCCGCATCGACCGTGCGACCGCCGATCAGCTCGCCGAGCCGTCCGACCAGGTGCTCGCTGGTCAGCCGCAGCCGATCGCGAAGACGGGCCGGTGGGGGTAGGGGCGCGGGAGCCGGCTCGGGTACGGGTTCGGGTACCGTCTCGCGCTCGTAGACCGGCTCGGGTGCGGGCATCGGAGTCGCCGCGCGCTCGGACACCACCTCCGGCGCGGTCTCCTCGGAGACCGCCACGGGCTCGGCGACGGCGTCCGGCTCCACCTGCGGAGCGGGCGGGGGGGGTGCGGCGCGGCGTGAGCGGAGGAGGAGCGCAAGTAGAACGATCAGCAGGATCGCGATCACGCCGAGCGCCAGCATCAGCGGGAGCGGGTTCGCCTCCGCCCACGCGGAGACGGCTTCGATCAGCGTCTGGATTTCGGATTGGAGGTCTTGCATGCGGCCGCGGAGGATAACAGCGGCTTCGTGCCATCACGAGCCCGGGAGCAAGGACGGGACGGGGGGTCGACGGGATCGTCGGGAACCTCGGAACGCCGTACAATGAACCGCGCCAGGCTCTCGGAGCCTCACGACCCGAACGAAGCGAGGACAGGATATGGAGATCATTCGAGCCGGTGAGATCATGCTCACCGATCCGGCGCACCAGCGCCTTCCCCACGAGCCGGCCTACGGGCTCGGGGCGGCGTTCATCGCCGATCGGTTCTGTCCCCTCATCGAGGCGACCATCCCGATCACGGACTGCGGCTTCATGCACGCGGACGCCGTCTACGACGTCGTGAGCGTGAGCCGCGGCTCGTTCTTCCGCCTCGAGCAGCACCAGGCCCGCTTCGCTCGCTCCTGCGACGCGATCCGGGTCCGGAACCCGTTCGGGCGCGAGGAAGAGGCGGAGATCCTGCACAAGATCGTCGCCCTCGCCGGATTGCGCGACGCCTATGTGTGGTGGACCGTGACCCGTGGGCTCCCCCCGCTCGGCCGGGGTGACATGATCGACGCCGACCGGTTCGAGAGCCGCTTCTACGCTTTCGCCGCCCCGTTCATCTTCGTCGCCGACGACGAGCAGCGCGCCCGTGGGCTCGATGTCATCGTGAGCCGCGAGCGCGTTCGAATCTCGCCCCGCGCCGTGGACCCGCGGGCCAAGAACTTCCACTGGCTCGACATGCAGATGGCGCTCTTCGAGGCCGGTGACCGAGGAGCGGAGTGGTCCGTCCTACCCGATGAGGACGGCTATCTGACGGAGGCGGCCGGCGCCAACGTCTTCGTGGTGCGGGACGGAACGGTCCTCACACCGGACGCGGGCTGCCTCGAGGGCATCACCCGTGAGAGCGTGTTCGATCTGTGCGCCGAGCTCGGCATCCCGTCGAAGGCCACCCGCGTGCGCGCCAGCGAGCTGCCCGACGCCCAGGAGGTCTTCCTCACGACGACAGCCGGGAGCATCATGCCCGTGCGCAGTGTCGACGGAGAGCTCGTAGGCGGGCGCGACGGGCCCGGCGAGATCTCGACCGCGCTCCACAACCATTACTGGGAGCGGCGCTGGGCGGGATGGGACGCGACGCCCGTGCGGTACGACCTCGCAATCTGACGGACGGCCCGACGGACGGGTGGGGGACGGATCTCCGTCGACCAGCTCGCGCCGAATCAGCCCCTTGGTCTCGACGTACCGGAGGTGGGCGATCGCCTCGCCCGTCGCAAACCACCGCTGCATGATCGGGAAGTCGCCCCAGCAGCGGGCCACGATGTCCCAGCTCATCTCGGAAGCGGTCTCGTAGGCGGTCTTGCGGCCTCCGGTGACGATGGTGATCACCTCGTTCGCCCGCTCGCGGTGATGCTCCACCAGCTCCGCGATCCTCTTCCCGAAGTCCTCGATGAGGCGCCGGTGGCCTGGCAGACAGAGCTCTACGTCCAGCTCGTCGACCTTCTCCAAGCTCGAAAGGTAGACGGCAAGCGGATCGTGGTCGTCGGTCCAGGCCTGGATGTTCGGCGTGATGTCGCCGAGGACGTGGTCCCCGGAGAAGAAGATCTTCTTGTGAGGCTCGTAGACCGAGATATGACCGTTCGTGTGGCCGGGCGTCGGCACGATCTCCAGCCGGTAATCACCGACCTCGAAGACCTCTCCGCCGTCGAGCGAGACGTAGTCCACGATGGTCGACGGACCGAACTTGTTCCCGGGGTGGTTCTGTAGCGAGGCCCGCAGCTCCCCGGCCGGGAAGCCGCTGCGGGCCGCGTACTCGGCGACGGGGTTGTCCTCCAGCCAGTGGTCGAAGCCGGAGTTCATCAGCGCGGCGTCGAGCGCCCCCATGAACGCCCTCGAGCCGCTCCGGAGCAGCGTCGGAATCAGCGCCGCGTGATCCGCGTGCAGGTGCGTCGCGATGAAATCCGTCCGCTCGAGGTCTACCCCGATCTCGTCGAGACTGTTCTCCAGGACTTCACGGCAGTCCGGCCGATTCATGCCCGTGTCGATGATCAGGTTGCGATCGTTCGACGTCAGGACATAGGAGTTGATCTCCCTGAGCGGATTCCCGGTGAGGGGAATCACCACGCGGTAGAGCCGAGGCAGTATCTCTTCGAACATCTTCTCGTTTCCCATTCCTTCCGCGTTCCGGCGCGCCGCGATCAGCTCCCGATAGTAACGAAAACGGGGCGTTTCTGACGCATCGGCCTCCCGGCGCCGCGGAAACCCGCCCGGCTGGGCTACGGTTCCCCGACCGAGGGGTCCGCGCAGCGTAGGCGGGGTAGGAATGAGAGCCATTGCCGACATCAGCGCCAGGACGAAGCTCTGCGCCGTCATCGGAAACCCGGTGGGTCATTCCCTGTCGCCAACGATCCACAACCGGGCCTTCCAGGAGCTGGGACTCGATTTCGTCTATCTGGCCTTCCGCGTGGAAGACGTGGGGGCTGCCGTATCGGGGATGCGCGCTCTCGAGAACTTCCGCGGGCTTTCCGTGACGATTCCGCACAAGGTGGCGATCATCGATCATCTGGACGAGATCGCCGACGTCGACGCGCAGATCGGCTCCATCAACACCGTGGTGAACGAAGACGGGAAGCTCCGCGGCTTCGGAAGCGACGGCCCCGGCGCCCGCCAGGCGCTCGTCGAGAGCGGTGCGTCGGTGGCGAGCCAGCCCGTCCTGGTCCTGGGCTCGGGCGGAGCCGCGCGAGCCATCGCTTTCGACCTGGCCCATCGCGAGACCCCCTCGTCGTTGGTCGTCCTGGGCGTCATCGAAGACGAGCTGGGAGCGCTCGTACAGGAGCTGAGCGAGAAGACCGGTGTGAACGCGGCGGGCGAGCTCCTCACCGAGGACAGTCTCGAGAGGCGGATCGCGGAGAGCCGGATCCTCATCCACGCCACTCCGATCGGGATGCACCCGAGGGAGGAGGAGAGCCTCGTTCCACCGGAGCTGCTGCACCCGGACCTCACCGTCATGGACATCGTCTACAACCCCTACGAGACCAGGCTTCTCGCGGACGCCAGGGCCCGGGGACTCCGGACCGTCCCCGGCGTCGAGATGTTCGTCAACCAGGCCCTGCTCCAGTTCGAGGCATGGACGGGAGAGCGCGCTCCCAGGGAAGTCATGAAGCAGGTCGTCCTCGACCATCTCGACGGTTGAACGCGAGAAGGTGAATCGATGAATCTCGTACTGATCGGGTATCGAGGCGCGGGGAAGTCGGCGGTCGCCGGGATCGATACCGGCGGCGGCGTGATCCTGCGGCCGGAGAACACCCGCAACCTGCGCCGCGGCGGCGCGGTCTTCTGGCTCAAGGCCTCGGTTGAGGTGATCGTCGATCGCATCCGGGAGAGCACCGAACGACCCGCCCTGACCGAGGGCAAGTCCTTCCTGGAGGAGGTCGAGGAGGTCCTCTCCGAGCGCCTGCCGCTCTACCGGGCGGCTGCGGACCACGAGGTCGACACCGACCCGCTGACCCCGACCGCGGTCGCGGACGAGATCATCCGGAGGTTCCGCGCACCGGCGGGCGATTGATACGAGCTGTCCTCGGGGGGCGGCTACGCGATGGCCTCTTCGTTCTCGTCGACGCCGAGCTGCGTGAGCCGCTGCGAGAGCGCGTCGAAGGCGTCGACCTCGTCGGGGACGACGTACTCCGAGAGAATCGAGAAGACGACGCCGGGAATGAAGATGTGGTTCCCTACCCTTCTCGTCTGCCGATTGGACGAATGGATTTCGCGCTTCATGTCAGGTGTAAGCGACTTCCACTCCCGGTTCGAGAACCCCCGCCAGCGACCCTGCTGGCAGGGGGAACAACCAGCAGGCTAGAGTGTTGTAACAGGTGGGAGGCAGTAGGCAATCGCGATTGGACGCTGGACGCTGGACGCTGGACTCCGCCTTCACGGTGCGTCGATACGGGAAACATCGAACGGGGAGAGAAGTCATGCCGGACAAGACCTACAAGAAGATCGAGATCGTCGGAGTCTCCGAGAATTCTATCTCGGAGGCCATCGGAAACGCTCTGACGAAGGCATCGGAAACCGTGCGCAACATCGACTGGTTCGAAGTCGTCGGCACACGCGGATACGTCAAGGGGACCAAACCCGTATTCCAGGTAGAACTGAAGATCGGATTTCGTATCGAGTAGCGACTCGCGGATGAAGATGAAACAAGCTGCGAAGTGGCCCCACACGAGGAGAGGTTCTCATCATGAAGACACGCATCACCGAGCTGTTCGGCATCGAGCACCCGATCGTCCAGGGCGGCATGCACTTCGTGGGTTTCGCGGAGCTCGCCGCCGCGGTTTCCAACGCCGGCGGCCTCGGCATCATCACGGCCCTGACCCTGCCCTCGCCGGACAAGCTGGCCGAGGAGATCGCGCGCTGCCGCGAGATGACGGACAAGCCCATCGGGGTGAACCTGACCTTTCTACCCGGGTTCGCGGCGCCCCCCTATCCAGAGTACATCGAAGCCATCGTCGACGGGGGTGTGAAGATCGTCGAGACGGCCGGGCGCAACCCCGAGCAGTACATGCCAGCGCTCAAGGAGGCCGGCATCAAGGTCATCCACAAGTGCACCTCGGTGCGCCATTCGCTCAAGGCCGAGAAGATCGGCTGCGATGCGGTCAGCGTCGACGGCTTCGAGTGCGGCGGTCATCCCGGTGAGGACGACATCCC
>JALGZO010000236.1 GCA_025774865.1 bacterium
GGAGGCCATGGCGGAGTTTTTCGGGGAGAAGCTCCCGATCCGGCTCGACACCGTGGTCGCCGGAGCGATTCTCGCGGACGTCGGCAAGGTTCTGGAGTACGAGCGCGTTGAGGGGAGCGCGGTCCAGAGCCGCCGCGGCGCGCTCCTCCGCCACCCGTTCACCGGCGTGGCGGTCGCGATGGAGTGCGGCGTTCCCGACGAGGTGACGCACATCATCGCAGCCCACGCGGCCGAGGGCGACCTGGTAAAGCGATCGACCGAGGCCACGATCGTCCATCACGCCGACTTCATGAGCTATCTCCCGTTCAAGAACCGCTAGGAGTTCAGCGATGGCCAGCCGCGCGGCCGAGAAACGCTGGCTGAGGATCGCCGAGGGGATCCTTTCACGCCCGACCGCCACATGCCTGGAGCAAATGCCGGCCGCGTATGTGCGGTCGTTTGTCGCCCGCCGGGCGGGTCTGCGCATCGAAGCGGATCGCTACGGGAACCTCCTCGTGAAGTGGCCCGGTCGCGGCAAGCCGAAAGCGCCCCCGCTGGTCCTCATGGCCCACCTCGATCACCCCGGGTTCGTCGTGAAAGAAGTCGCGAACGGGATCGTGCAGCTGGAGTTCCGCGGCGGAGTTCGCTTGAAGCATGCGAAGCGCGGAACGCCGCTGGAGTTCTTTCGAACAGGCTCGGCGAAGCCGACCGGGCGGGGAAAGCTGGTGTCCGCTTCCTCGGAAGGCGCGCGGCGCGCGGGCATGCTCGGGTCTGGCACCGCGCGCGTGACATCGGGGCGCGCCGTCGCCGGGGGGTTCACGATGTGGGCGTTCCCCGCCTGGTCCGTGCGAGGGGGCAAGATCGTCTCGCGGTGCCTCGACGATCTCCTCGGAGCGGCCGCGGCGCTCGCCACGCTCGATGAAGTGCATCGCGCTCGTCCGCGCGGCTCGCATGTCTGGGGCTTCTTCACGCGCGCGGAGGAGGTCGGCTTGCTCGGCGCGATCGGCGGTATCCGGGCCGGCACGATCCCGCGGAACGCCCGCGTGCTCTCTCTCGAAACGTCGCGGGCCCTGCCGCACGCGGCGCAGGGCGACGGGGTGATCGTCCGCGTGGGCGACGCGCGCTCGCTGTTCGAGCCGCGCCTGACCGGTGTGTTGCACGACCTGGCGGCCGAGCTCGCCGCGGAAGACCCGAGCTTCCGCTACCAGCGTCGTCTCATGGATGGCGGGTATTGCGAAGCCACTCCCTTCTGTGCGGCCGGCTACCGATCGAGCGGCGTGGCACTCCCGCTCGGGAACTATCACAACATGAAGGGTCTGGACGGTGGACCGGTGGGCATCGGCCCCGAGCACATTCGGGTGTCCGACTATCTCTCGGAGGTCGAGCTGCTCGTCCGCCTGGCCGAACGCTCCGCGCGCCTGCCGGAGCTGGAGAAGCGTACGGAGGCCTGGATGGAGTCTCTCTCGCGGACCGCCCACGAGATGCTGACCGCGAACCCGCTCGGGGCGGGGGGCCGGCGCGTGCGGCGTGGGAGGTCGCGATGACCCATCCGATTCTCGACCGTCTACTCAGGTCCGAGGAGCAGCAGGCGGTCGAATTCGACTCCCTGCGACCCTTCCACGTGCGGGACATCCTGCTCGTCGCGAGTCTCTACGACTCCTTCACGCTGGCCGAGGACGGCCGGCTCGCAGAGCAAATCTTCGGAGAGTTCCACGCCCTCTCGTTGTCGGCGCCCGCGTACTTGACACGAGTCTCCACGGCCGAAAAGGCGTTGAAGCTGCTCCACGAACGCCACTTCGACCTCGTCATCACGATGGCCCGCATCGGTGACCTCTCGGTCCAGGAGTTCGGTGAGAAAGCGAAGGAGGTTCGCCCCGAGATCCCCATCTACCTGATGACTTACGACACGCGAGAGCTCGGAGGACTCGAGGGTGGCAGCAGCCCGCTGCGCGGTATCGACAAGGTCTTCGTCTGGCGGGGCGACGTGCGTCTGTTCCTCGCGGTGATCAAGCTCGTCGAGGACCACCTCAATGCCGCGCATGATACGGAAGTCGGTCAGGTCAGGGTGATCACTCTCGTCGAAGACAGCATCCCATTCTACTCGTCGTACCTGCCCATGCTCTTCGACGCGATCATGAAACAGACGGCGTCGCTCATGCAGGAGGGTGTCAACACGACGCAGAAGCTTCTCCGGATGCGGGCCCGCCCCAAAATCCTCCTCGCCACCTGCTACGAAGAAGCCTGGGATCTCTACGAGAAGTACGGAGAGGTCATGCTCGGGATGATCTCGGACGTGCGCTTTCCGCGGAAGGGGCGCGTCGAGCCCGAGGCGGGACTCGAGCTGATTCAGAGCATCCGCGCCGAGAAGCCGTACCTCCCGATGGTGCTGCAATCGTCGGATCGCTCGTTCGCCAGTCGAGCCGAGGACATCGGGGCGACCTTCCTCTGGAAGAAGTCACGCACTCTCCTCCAGGAATTCCGGCAGTTCATGTTGGACAACCTCGGATTCGGGGAGTTCGTCTTCCGACGACCGAACGGTGACGAGGTCGGGCGGGCTTCCGACCTCCTCGAAATGGTCAGCGTGCTCGAAACGGTGCCGGAGGACTCTATCGAGTTTCACGGCCGCCTCAACCATTTCTCCAACTGGCTGATGGCGCGGACCGAGTTCAGCGTCGCCTCGGCGCTGAGGGGGCGGCGGGTCACGGATTTCGAATCGGTGGGGGAGATGCGCGATTTCCTCCGCCGGACTCTTCTCCACCACCGGCAACGCAGCCGTCGCGGCCTGGTGCAAGACTTCGACGCCGCCCGTTTCGACGCGAGCTCCGAGTTCGTGCGGATCGGGGGCGGCTCGCTCGGCGGGAAAGGAAGAGGGCTCGCGTTCATCCACGAGCTCCTGAATCGGCACGATGTCGAGAATCACTTCCCGGGCCTCCGGATCTACGTGCCGCCGTCCGCCGTGCTCGGCACGGAGGTATTCGACCGTTTCCTCGAGTGGAACAAGCTGCACGAGTTCGCGCTGCGCGAGACGAGCGACCAGGAGATCACGCGTCGCTTCCTCACGTGCCGCATGCCCCGGGACGTCGTAGCCGATCTCGCCGCGTTCCTCGACAACATCCGATACCCGCTCGCCGTCCGGTCGTCGAGCCTGCTCGAGGACTCGCACTACCAACCCTTCGCGGGGGTCTACTCCACGCAGATGTTGCCGAATGCCGACACCGATCGGGAGGTTCGGCTTCAGGAGCTCCTCGACGCCGTGAAGTTCATCTATGCCTCCACGTTCTTCCGTGCCGCGAAGGCCTACGTGGATATGACGCCGAATCGCATAGAAGAAGAGAAGATGGCGGTAGTCATCCAGGAGATCGTGGGTGGCCGTTCGGGGAACTACGTCTATCCCCACGCGAGCGGAGCGGCGAGCTCATACAACTACTATCCGGTGGGCGCGATGAAGCCGGAAGAGGGCATCGCGAGCGTCGCACTCGGACTCGGCAAGCAGGTCGTCGAGGGCGGGCGCGTCGTCCGTTTCTCTCCGGCCCACCCACAATCGCTGCCTCAGTTCTCGCGACCGGACGATGTCCTGGAGAACGCCCAACGACATTTCTGGGCGCTCGATCTAACACGACCGCTCGATTTCCTCAAGCCCGACTCCAACCTCACGCGGCTCGACCTCGCGCAGGCCGAGAGGCACGGGAAGCTGTGGTCCGTCGCGTCGACTTACTCGGCCGAGGACGATGCCGTCTACGACGGGATCTCGCGCCCCGGCGTGCGCCTCGTGACGTTCGCACCTCTGCTCAAGAACCAGATTCTCCCGTTCAACGAGGTGGTCCAGCTGCTCTTGCAGGTCGGACAACGCGGCCTGTCCGGGCCGGCCGAGATCGAGTTCGCGCTCAATCTGGAGCCGGGCCAGGATCCTCCCAACGAGTTCGCGTTTCTCCAGATTCGCCCCATGCCGATCGTCGACTCCGGCGAGACGAGGCTCGACGGCATCGAGGCCGATCGCGTCTTCGTCCGGTCGAGCCAGGCTCTGGGAAACGGCCGAAGTTCCGAGATTCGTGACATCGTGTCGGTGCGAATGGACGTCTTCCGGCGTGAGTGCACGCCCGAAATCGCAGCGGACGTGGGGAAGATGAACGCGGAGCTGACGGCCGCCGGCCGCCCGTACCTCCTGCTCGGGCCCGGGCGCTGGGGCACGGCTGATCGCTGGCTCGGGATCCCGGTCACGTGGTCCCAGATTTCGGGGGCGCGCGCGATTCTCGAGGCCGACCTGACGGATCTCGCGGTCGAGCCTTCGCAGGGAACGCACTTCTTCCAGAACATGACGAGCTACGGAATCGGCTACTTCAACGTTCACGTTCGTACGGGCGGCCACGTGGACCAGGAGTGGCTCGCCGGCATTCCCGTCGCGAAAGAGACGCCCTGGCTCCGGCACGTGCGTCTCGACGAGCCTCTCGAAGTGCTGATCGACGGGAGGCGCGGAGAGGGCCTGATTCTCAAGAAGGTCCGGGAGCCCGTCGAGGCCGTGTGACGTGAGGATTCTCAAGTTCGGTGGCTCGTCGTTAGCCAAGCCCGATCGAGTGGAGCGCGTTTGCGGGATCGTGCGGCGGTCGCGCGACGAGGGGCCGATCGCGGTCGTCGTGTCCGCGTTCGGAGGCGTCACCGATTCGCTGATCGCGGCCGCCCACGCGGCGGCTCGTCGCGACGGGACGAGCGGCTCGCGCATAGACGGCCTCGAGAAGCGGCACCAGGTCGCCGCCGAGTCGCTGGCCTCCGAGGTCGAGCTCGAGGAGCTGCTCGAGCGGATCACCACTGTCTTCCGTCACGTCCGCGAGCTCGTGCACGGCGCGTCCATCCTCCGGGAGACGAGCGATCGCACGCTGGACGCGGTGGCGAGCGTCGGGGAAACGCTATCCGCCGCGATCGTCGCCGCCGCCCTCCGTCGGCGTGGAGTCGAGGCGGAGGACTGCGACGCCCGCCGCCTCATCGTGACGGAGCCCCGGGTCGATGGCGCCCGAGTGAAGGAAGTCGAGACCCGCGAGCGAATCCGGCGGCACTTCGCGGAACCGGGACGTCTCCAGGTCGTGACCGGCTTCATCGCGAGCACGGAGGACGAGGAGACCACGACGCTGGGGCGCGGCGGCTCGGACTACACGGCCTCGATCCTGGGGTCGGCGCTCCGGGCCGAGGCGGTCGAGCTCTGGACCGACGTAGACGGTGTTCTGAGCGCGGACCCCAGCATCGTTCAAGACGCCGTTCCCAATGAGCGCCTGAGCTACGACGAGCTCATGGAGCTCGCGCACTTCGGAGCCAAGGTCGTTCACCCACCGAGCGTCCACCCGGCGCGCCGTGAGTCGATCCCGCTCTGGATCAAGAACACGTTCCGGCCGGACTGGGCGGGGACGTTCGTGACGGACGTCCCGACCGCATCGGCGTCCCCCGTGCGCGGCGTCGCGTCGATCGGGCGGGTCACGCTGCTGCGGTTGGAAGGCGACGGCATGATTGGGGTGTCGGGCATCGCGATGCGGCTCTTCGGCGCGCTCGCGCGGGAGGGAGTCAGCGTCATCATGATCAGCCAGGCGTCGAGCGAACACTCGATCTGCTTCGTCGTCTCCCCGACGGACGCAGAGGTCGCGGCGAGAAGTATCGCCGAGGAGTTCGCGGTGGAGCGCCGCGCGGGGCTCATCGACGATCTCGTGATCGAAGAGCGCCAGTCGGTAGTGGCCGCCATCGGCGCCGGCATGCGGGAGAGGTGCGGAGTCGCGGCCCGTCTCTTCGGGGTGCTCGGCCGCCACGGGATCAACGTGCGCGCGATCGCACAGGGATCGTCGGAGCTCAACATCTCGCTCGTCGTGGACGCGGACGACGAAGTCAAAGCGGTCAATGCGATCCACGACGCGTTCTTCGTCCCCGGCTGGAGCCGAGTGGAGATCGCACTCGCCGGGATCGGTGGAGTCGGAGGAGCCCTGCTCGAGCAATTCGCCGAGCGGGCTGCCGCTCTCGAACGGGAGCGCGGGCTTCGCCTCCACCTCGTCGCGGTGGCCGACTCGCGGGGAGCGGTGCTCAATCCGGCGGGGATCGATCCGGCCAGCGCGGTTCAGCGGCTGCGGAGCACGGAGGACCGCGAGGCGCTCGATACGATGATCGAGTACCTGGAGTGCGACCGCGGCTCGGCGCGCGTTCTCGTGGACTGCACCGCGAGCGAGACGGTGCCGGCGAAGTACGGTCCGGCTCTGCGGTCGGGGGCTGCCGTCGTCACGGCGAACAAGCTTCCGTTCGCCGGACCCCTCGACGAGTGGCATGCGCTCCGGGATGCGGGGCCGGGGCGTCTCTATCACGAGACCACCGTCGGGGCGGCGCTGCCCGTGATTCGCACGCTCCAAGAGCTCATCGCGACCGGGGATCGCGTGCGGCGGATCGAGGGCGTGCTGTCCGGGACGCTGGGCTTTCTCCTCGACCAGGTGACCGCCGGTCGCGCGTTCAGCGAAGCACTGCGCATCGCGCACGAGCGTGGCTACACCGAGCCCGACCCGCGCGAGGATCTCGGCGGGCGCGACGTGGCTCGCAAGCTCCTCACGCTCGCTCGCCTCCTCGGCCGCGAGCTGTCGCCGGAGGATGTCGACGTGATGCCGTTGCTGCCGGACGAGTCGTGGGGTGCCTTGTTGCTGGACGAATTCTGGGCTCGGGTGCCGGAGGCGGACGAGACCATGGTCCGGCTGCGCGATTCTGCTGCCGCCGCCGGCAAACGGCTGGTGTACCTCGCGCAGCTGGGGGAGGGCGAAGCCCGCGTAGGTCTGGAAATGGTGGACCGCGAGCGCGCTTGTGCGCGGGTGCGCGGATCGGACAACCTGGTCGCTTTTACGACCGACCGCTACCACGAGACCCCGCTCGTCGTGCAGGGGCCCGGCGCAGGCCCGGGCTTGACCGCATCCGGGGTCTTCGCCGACCTTCTTCGCGCCATCGATGAGGCAGAAGGAGGCGGAGCTTGATGAAGATCCCCGTTGCAGTGCTCGGGGCCACCGGGAGCGTCGGGCAGCGGTTCGTCGGGTTGCTCGCCGCGCATCCTTGGTTCGAGATTCGTCGGCTCGTCGCGTCGGAGCGGTCGGTGGGCAAGCCCTACGCGGAGGCGGTGGACTGGATGCAGTCCACGCCGTTGCCGCCGAGTGTCGCTGAGATCAAGCTCGCCCGGGCGACGCCGGAGGAGGCCGATGGTTGTCCGCTCGTCTTCTCGTCGCTCGACGCCGGGGTCGCGGGAGCCGCGGAGTCGGCGTTCGCGCGCGCCGGAGCCGTCGTCGTGTCGAACGCGAAGAGCCACCGCATGAGTCGGAACGTGCCGCTTCTCGTGCCCGAAGTGAACGCGGACCATCTCGAGCTCGCCGAACGCCAGGATCACCCGGGAATGATCCTCACGAACCCGAACTGCTCTACGATCGGTCTCGTCCTCGCTCTCAAGCCGCTCGTGGATGCGTTCGGGGTCGAGGCGGTGAGCGTAGTCACGATGCAGGCGCTCTCCGGGGCCGGATTACCCGGCGTGCCGGGAATGCGCGCCGTCGACAACGTCGTGCCGTTCATCGCGGGCGAAGAGGAGAAGATCGAGAGCGAGAGCTCGAAGATTCTCGGCCGCTTCCGCCGTGACCGCATCGAACCGGCGGACGTGAGCGTGAGCGCGCACTGCAATCGAGTGGCGGTGATCGACGGTCACACGCAATGTGTGTCCGTCAAGATGAGGCGCCCGGCGCGGGCCGAAGACGTCCGCAAGGCCTGGATCGAGTTCACGGGAGAGCCGCAGGAGCTCGGTCTACCGTCGGCCCCGGTACCACCGATCCACTGGCTTCCCGAAGCTGACGCACCGCAGCCGCGTCTCCACCGAAACCTGGGCGCCGGCATGGCGATCTCGGTGGGACGGCTGCGCTCGTGTCCTCTACTCGACTATCGGTTCGTGACCCTCTCGCACAACACGGTGCGCGGTGCGGCGGGGGGCGCGCTCCTCGTCGCCGAGCTCGCCGTCGAGAAGGGCTGTCTCACCGAGCGCTCCGCCGGGACCCGTTCCCGTGGATGACCGCATCTGGGCCTGGGCACCCGCCACGGTGGCCAACGTCGGACCCGGCTTCGACGTGTTCGGTTTCGCCATCGAGGGAGCCGGTGACCGGGTCGCGGCCCGGCGCCGCGACGAGCCGGGGGTAGTGCTCGTGGGCGTCGAAGGCGACGAGGGGCGCCTCCCCCGCGACGCGGAAAGCAACACGGCCGGGGTGGCGGCGCGGGCGCTGCTCGAAGCGGTGGGCGAGACGGAATTCGGTATCGAGCTCTCGCTCGAGAAGGAGACACCCCTGGCGTCGGGGCTCGGTTCGAGCGCGGCGAGCGCGGTGGCGGCCGTGACCGCGGTGAACGAGCTACTGTCCTCGCCGGCGAGCCTGCCGGTGCTGCTGCAGTGCGCGACCGAGGCGGAACGGGCCGCTTGCGGTTTCGCTCCCGCCGACAATACCGCTCCTTCGCTTCTGGGCGGGTTCGTCCTCGTGAGAGGCGGCACCCCTCCTCGCGTCGCCCAGCTCCCCGTTCCGGAAGGCCTCTCGTGTGCGCTCCTCCACCCGCACCAGCAAGTGCGGACCGAGGAAGCGCGAGCGGTCCTGCCCGAAAGCGTTCCCCTCGCGACGGCAGTGGAGCAGTGGGGGAACGTCGCGGCCTTCGTTGCGGGCCTCGTGCAGGGAGAATTGGACCTGCTGCGGAGCTCGATCCACGACGCGATCGCTGAGCCGGTTCGGAAGGCGAACGTGAAGGGTTTCGAAGAGGTGAGTCGGGCGGCCCTGGACGCCGGGGCGCTCGGCTGCGGCCTGTCGGGCTCGGGACCGTCGATCTTCGCCCTCTGCCACTCGCCCGCCCGGGCGGAAGAGGTCGTGCGGGCCATGTCGATCGCTCTCGAGAAAGCGACCGACGATCGAGGCGACATTCTCGTGTCGCCCGTCGGTGTCGCCGGGGCCCGAATCACCACCGAGGGATCGAGCGTATGAAGTTCGTCAGCACTCGCGGGGCGGGCTCTTCGGCGGATCTGCGAACGGCCGTCCTCGGCGGTCTGGCCCCGGACGGCGGCCTCTATTTGCCCGAACAGGTGCCGCTGCTGCCGGAGTCGTTCTTCGCGCGCCCGGGGGGAGCGTCACTCGGAGAAACGGCGGTCGCGGTGCTGCACCCGTATCTCGAAGAGCTCGCCGAGCCGGACCTGAAAGGTCTCGTGAACGACGTGTTCTCCTTCGACATCCCGCTCGTTCGGCTCGGAAGCGACGTCCGGGTCCTCGAGCTCTTTCACGGTCCGACGCTCGCGTTCAAGGACGTCGGCGCGCGCTTTCTCGCGAGGCTCGTGAGTCGGTGCCTGCGCGATGCGGACGACAGGTCGACCGTTCTCGTCGCGACCTCCGGGGATACCGGGAGCGCCGTCGCCCGAGCGTTCCTGGGTGTGCCCCGCACCCGAGTGGTCGTGCTCTATCCCGAGGGCCAGGTCAGCCCGGTGCAGCAGAAGCAGTTCACGACGCTCGGCGACAACGTGCGGGCGCTCGCGGTGGCAGGCACGTTCGACGATTGCCAACGCCTCGTGAAGGAGGCGTTCGCGGACGACGAGCTTCGCCGTACCGTGCGGCCGATCTCCGCGAACTCGATCAACATCGGGCGGCTCCTGCCGCAGATCGTGTACTACTTCCACGCGGTCGCGCAGCTTCCGGCGGGTGAGCCGCCGGTCCTGTTCGCGACGCCGAGTGGCAACTTCGGAAACTTGTGCGCGGGGCTCATCGCGAAGCGCATGGGCCTCCCGGTCTCGGGCTTCGTCGCCGCGACGAACGTGAACGATGTCGTGCCCGTGTATCTCGAAACCGGCGAGTTCCGGCCGCGCTCGTCGCGGCGCACCATCTCCAGCGCGATGGATGTCGGTGACCCGAGCAATTTCGACCGGATTCGATTCCTCTACGGAGACGACCGAACAGCGATCCGGCGCGACCTCACCGGCCGCCGGTACGATGACGACGAGACCCGCACCGCGATCCGCGAGGTACGGTCCCGCTACGGCTACACGCTCGATCCTCATACGGCGGTCGGCTATCTCGGCCTGCGGGCGGTCATGGAGACGCACGGGGACGTGACCGGCGTCGTGCTCGCCACCGCCCACCCGGCGAAGTTCCGAGACGAAGTGGAGCCGGAGATCGGGGAGTCGGTCGAGCTCCCGGCCCGGCTGGCGGAATGCCTGGAGCGGGAAGACCGCTCCACGCGGATGGCGCCCGAGCTCGCGGCGCTCCGGATCGTGCTGACCGAGACGGCGTAGGACACGAAAAAGGCGGGACCTCTCGGCCCCGCCTCCTCGCTACGTTCTCGCGACTCGAAACTACACGAGCCCTTGATCCATCATGGCATCGGCGACCTTGATGAAGCCCGCGATGTTCGCGCCCTTCACGTAGTCGATCTTGTCACCCGAGCGGCCTTGCTCGACGCAGGCCTGATGGATCCTCTTCATGATTCTGTGAAGGTGGCTGTCCACCTCCTCACGCGACCAGGACAGGCGCTGGCTGTTCTGGGACATCTCCAGACCGGAGACCGCGACGCCACCGGCGTTCGCCGCCTTGCCCGGACCGAACAGCGTGCCGGCCTTCTGGAAGACCTCGACCGCGGAGGGCTCGGTCGGCATGTTCGCCCCCTCGGCGACACATACGCAGCCGTTGTCGACGAGAGTCTTCGCCTCGTCGGCGTTGATCTCGTTC
>JALGZO010000237.1 GCA_025774865.1 bacterium
CTGTCGCCCCGTTCCACGAAGACCGTCCGGTCGCGGAAGACGAGCCCTTGAGGGTCGCATCCCAGCTGGCGACCGACGAACACGGCGAGCTTGTTCTTGATGTCCCGCGCCGCCATCCTCACGGCGTTCCCGCCCATGAGGGTCACGCGAGACGAGTAGGCCCCCAGGTCGATGGGAGAGAGCGTCGAGTCGCAGGGAGCCATCCAAACGTCTTCGTACCGGATGCCGAGCTCTTCCGCCGCGATCTGAGGCAGGATCGTGTCCGATCCCTGTCCGATCTCCGCGGCGGCGATGAACAGCGTGACCGCGGTGCCATCCTCGTGGACCCGGATGAACGCGTTCGAATGCGGGAAGTCCGACCGGTAGATCGGATAGCCGGCCCCGGACACGAATCCCCCGCACCCCACGCCGATGCCGCGAGCGATCCTCGGTCCCTTCGGCAGAGCGCCGGGCTTGCGCTTCTCGTCCCACGCGGACCGCTCGCGCGCATTCGTCAGGGTGGCCTTCAGCTCGCACGAGAGGACGTCGAGATCGTTGACGGTCCTGGTGTTCGGATCCATCGCATTCGTCATTCGCACGTCGATCGGATCGAGGTCCAGCTCGTGGGCACACTCGTCCAGGAGGGACTCGAAGGCGAACCTCGGCTGCGGCACCCCGTGCCCGCGAAAGGCCCCGCAGGCCGGGAGATTCGTGTACATCCGGAGGCCCTCGTACTTGTAGGCCGGGAAGCGATAGAGGGTCGGGAGCATCGATCCGGCATAGTAAGCGGTGATCACGCCGAAGCTCGTGTACGCGCCGCCGTCCAGGAAGATCCGTGACTGCACCGCCGTGATCTTCCCTTCCTTCGTCATCCCCACCTTCATCGTCATGTGCTGAGCGTGACGGCCCCGGTGGTGGTAGAACATCTCCCTTCGGGAGTACTTCATCTGCACCGGCCGACCGGTGTCGCGCGCGAAGAGAATGGAGAGCAGGTCGAGTTTCGTCGTCTCGGCCTTGCCTCCGAAGCCGCCTCCGACCGCGGGCTTGATCACCCGGATGCTCCCCTGCGGAATGCCGAGGGTGCGCGAAAGCATGTGGTGCAGGTAGTGCGGCACCTGCGTCGAGGACCACAGCGTGATCTTGTCGCCGTGATGCTCGGCGCGCGCCAGCGAGCAGTGGGGCTCGATCGGCGCCTGGTAGGTTCGTTGCCCCTTGAACGTCATCTCCTTCACGAGGTCGGCCGCAGCAAAACCTTCCTCCACGTCGCCGAACTCCCAGTCGACCGTCGTGTTGACGTTGCGCGCGAACCGCTCCTCCTCCGGGTGGATCACGGGCGCGCCTTCCTCGTAGGCCTCGAGGGCGTCGAAGACCGCCGGCAGCTCCTCGTACTCGACCCGGATCAGCGCGAGGGCGCGCTCCGCCGTCTCCTCGTCTTCAGCGCACACCGCCGCCACCTCGTCCCCGACGTAGCGAACACGCTCCTTCGCCAGGATGTGCTCGTCGTAGCGGGCAGGCGACACCCCGAACGTCGTGTCCGTGACGTCCCGTCCGGTGAGCACGCGCAGGACTCCCGGAAGCGCCTCGGCTTTCTTCGTATCGATGCTTTTGATGATGCCGTGCGGAATGGGCGATCCGAGAACCTTGCCGAAGACCGTCTCGGGCAGGAGGATGTCCGCGGTGTACACGGCGCGCCCGGTCACCTTCGCCGGCGCATCGTAGCGCGTTTTGTCCCGGCCCACGATCGAGAGGTCGGGGCGGTCCTGATCGGGCGGGCACAGTCCCTCCGTGTCCAGCCGCACCCCCTCGAAATCCTGCCAGTGCCGGACGGCCTCGATGATTCTCTTGTATCCCGTGCACCGGCACAGGTTTCCTCCCAGGGCCTCCCGGATCTCTTCGTCCGTCGGATCGGGGTTGTCTTCAATGAGCTTGTACGCGGCCACCACCATGCCTGGAGTGCAGTACCCGCACTGGATCGCGCCGTGCTTGACGAACGCTTTTTGCAGGGGATGCAGATCTCCGCCCGGGCCCGAGACGCCCTCGATCGTCAGCACGTCGGAGCCGTCGGCCTCGAGCGCGAGAACCATGCACGAGTTCACGGGATCCCCGTCCAGGAGAACGGTGCAGGCCCCGCATACGCCGAGCTCGCAACCCTTCTTCGTTCCCGTGAGCCCGCACTCCAATCGCAGGAAGTTCTGCAGGGTCGTGTTGGGCTTCAGGCCGCGGGCGTAGGACCGCCCGTTCACGGTGATCTGAATCAGATGGAGGGACTCACTCATGGGAACCTCCGCTCCGGGCTCGTTCGGACGCACCTTCGAGCGCGCGCCGAGTGAGCACCTGCACGAGCTCGCGCCGGTAATCGGCCGAACCACGGAGGTCGCTGATCGGCGAGCACTCTCCGGACGCGATCTCGGCCGCCTGGTGAAGGATCTCCGGGGTGAGCTCCCGGCCGGCGACGGCGTCAGACGCCCGCGAGGCCAGGAACGGAGTCTCGTGCACGGCCCCGAGGACGATGCGGCACTCGCGCACCGCTCGCTGCTCGAGGCGCAGCCAAGCGGCGACGCCGGCGACCGCCAGCGCGCTCGAGCCGCGCAGGCCGAATTTCCGGTAGGCCGCTCCCGTGCCGGGGGCCCACGCCGTGGGCGGAATC
>JALGZO010000238.1 GCA_025774865.1 bacterium
CGGTGGAGATGCGAACGGAATCGGTTCGCATGTAGGTGATGAGACCGACGGGCCCGGCATCGCCGAGCTCGATCCCCTCGTAGAGTTGCTGCGCGAGCATCATCGTCTTCTTTGTCGAGAAGCCGAGACGCCGGGCCGAGTCCTGCTGCATCGTGCTCGTGATGAACGGTGCGGCCGGTCGGCGGCGCCTCGACTTCTTCTCGACCGTGGCGACGGTAAAGCTCGCGGACCGCAGACGCTTTCCGATGTCCGTGGCGGTCTTCTCGTCCTCGACCTGCGCCTTCTTCCCGTCCACTTCCTTGAGGCTGGCGACGAACGGTACGCCCGCGTCCCCCTGGAGGTTCGCGTCGATCGTCCAGTATTCCTGCGGCTTGAACGCCTCGATCTCCTCTTCGCGCTCGACGATCAAGCGGAGCGCGACGGTCTGGACGCGGCCGGCACTGGTGCCGTAGGTCACGACCTTCCAGAGAAACGGAGACACGAGGTAGCCGACGAGGCGGTCGAGAACGCGCCGAGCCTGCTGCGCGTCGACTTTGTGCTGGTCGATCACGCCCGGCTGGGCGAACGCCTCCTGGATGGCGGACTTCGTGATCTCGTTGAAGGTGACCCGCAGGATCTCGTGGCTGCCATCGTCCAGGATCTCGGCCAGGTGCGCCGCGATCGCCTCTCCCTCGCGATCGAGGTCGGGCGCCAGATAGATGCTCTCGACCTTCTTGGCGGCCTCTTTCAACTCCTTGATGACCTTGGCCTTGCCCCGGATGGTCGTGAAGACCGGCTCGAAGTCGTGCTCGAGGTCGACCCCGAGCTTCGACTTGGGGAGGTCCTTCACGTGCCCCATCGAGGCCTTCACGAGGAAGTCTCGCCCCAGGTACTTGTTGATGGTCCGAGCCTTGGCCGGGCTCTCCACGATCACGAGGGACTTCGCCATCGCTGCTAGATCCTCCTGCTCGAGGTCCGTCGGCACAGGACCGTCATCGTCTGCCACGTCCGCCTTTGTGAGACCAAAAGACGGGACGGCTTCCCAATCCCGGCAAGGCCGGGCAAGCTACCACCGCCCGGGCCGTGGGGGCAACCCCGTTCGGGCGCCCCGAGGCCGCCTCCGCCTTCAACCCATGCCTCCATAGCGAGTTATGAGCTCTTTCCGTGACACTTTTTGAACTTCTTGCCGCTGCCGCAGGGGCACGGGTCGTTCCGCCCGACGCTCTTGGCCCGAGGTCGGGAGGGACCGGGCGGCAAGGCGGGACCGGGAGTCCCGCGCGCCCCGGGGCCGCCGGCCGCAGTTCCCGCCCCCACGAGAGAGGGGCGGTGGGCGACACCGGCCGGGGACGGCCCGGGCGCTTCGGTGCGGATCTCGATCTTCATCAGCCTCTCCGCCGTCATCAGATCGATCCGGTCCATCAGATCCGAGAAGAGGTTGAACGCTTCCTTCTTGTACTCGAGCAAGGGGTCCTTCTGTCCGTAGGCGCGCAGCCCGATCCCCTCGCGGAGCCGATCCAGCCCGTAGAGGTGGTCCTTCCAATGCGAGTCGATCGTGGTGAGCGTGGCGAACCGCTCGAACTGGCGGAAGAGTTCCGAGCCCGCAATGGCCTCCCGCTCGGCGTAGCGATCCAGCACGGCCTGGACGGCTGCTTCCTTGGCGTCGAAGCTGCCGTCCGCCTCCGCGGCCTGCCGCTCGAAATCCAGGTCCACCCCGAGACGCCGTCCGAAGACGTGGCGCAGCTCGTTCCAATCCCAGTCTTCGGCGTACTCGCTGGTCTCGATCGTGTGCTCTTCGACGGTGGCGGCGGCGATGTCGGCGACGAGCTCGCGGCACTCCTCTTCGAGGCTGTCTCCCTCCAGGCTCTGGAGCCGGCCCTTGTAGATGATCTCGCGCTGTTTGTTCATGACGTTGTCGTACTCGAGGAGGTGCTTCCGGATTCCGAAGTTCTGCTCCTCGACTCGCTTCTGGGCCTTCTCGATGGCGCGCGTCATCCACCGGTGCTCGATGACCTCCCCCTCTTCGACCCCGAGCTTGTCCATCATGGTGGCCATGCGGTCTTGGGCGAACAGACGCATCAGGTCGTCTTCGACGGAGAGGTAGAAACGCGACGAACCCGGATCGCCCTGTCGACCGGCCCGACCCCGGAGCTGCCGGTCGATGCGGCGCGCCTCGTGACGCTCGGTGCCGATGATGTGAAGCCCGCCGAGCTCGGCGACGCCCGAACCGAGCTTGATGTCGGTGCCGCGCCCGGCCATGTTCGTCGCGATCGTGACGGCGCCCGAGAGGCCGGCATTCGCGACGATCTCCGCCTCCTTCTGGTGATACTTCGCGTTCAGAATCGAGTGTGGGATCTTCGTGCGTTTCAGCATGCGCGAGACGAGCTCCGAGGTCTCCACCGACGTCGTCCCGACGAGAACGGGCCTCCCCGTCTTGTGCATCTCCTCGATTTCTTCGATCACCGCCTTGAACTTCTCGCGCTTCGTCCGGAAGATCTGATCTTCGTGGTCGGTCCGCACGATGGGTCGGTTCGTCGGCGTGACGACGACGTCGAGGTTGTAGATCTGGAGGAACTCTCCCTCTTCCGTCTCCGCGGTACCCGTCATGCCCGCGAGCTTCTCGTACATTCGGAAGTAGTT
>JALGZO010000239.1 GCA_025774865.1 bacterium
AGAGACGTATGCCCGGGGTAGAAATCCGGCCATCGCTCTCGGGCTTGTTCGTAGAACGCGATCGCGGTCTCGAACTCTCCCTTGGCGGACAGAATCTCGAGGCGCGCACGCTGGATGAACTCCACGTGCTCGGGGAAGCTCTCGAGCGCTTGCTCGATGCTCTGATCGAGAACCTCGAACTCCCGCAGCCGGAGCATCACGTTGATCATCTCCGCGTACCACGTGAGATCGAGTTCGGCCGGGGCGACCCCGCCGGCCTCGAGCAACAGGGCACGGGCGCCGAAGAGGTCACCCCGCTCCCGAAGCTCTCTGGCGGCGTCGATGAGCATGTTCTGGAGCGCCTTCGGCGATTCCATCCGAGGGCGTGCCTCCTCCAGCGCGGTCGCGAACTCCGCCACCTGCCCGTGCTTCGCGGCCACGACGACGCGCCAGCGGTAACCCACGGGATCCTCCGGATCGGCGTCGATGTACGCGTCCACCCGCCGCCGCGCATCCGCGAACCGCCCCTGACGACCGTAGATGTCGAACACGTGCTTGTACGCGAGCGAGAACGACGGATCGAGCCCGATCGCGCGCTCGAACGGCGCGAGCGACTCGGCCTGCGATACGGTTTCGGAGTGGAACAGCGCTTCCCCGAGTCCGTACCAGCCCTCCTTCTCGTCCGGGTAGAGTGCCGTCACCTGCTCGTAGAGCTCGATGCTCTGCGACCAATCCTCGCGGATGAGCCCGAGCGCCGCCTCCGCCATCAGCCGGTCCTGGCGAGAGGCGGCGAGATCCTCGGCCAGGAGCTTCTTCAGAGGCTCCTCGGCCTCGAGACGGGCGCGCGATTGCGACAAGCTCGCCCACCAGAGAGCCATCGCGTGCTTGTAGTACGCCTTCCCGAAAGAGGGATCCCTTTCGATCGCTTGTCCGAGCGTGTCCGCCGCCGCTCGGTAGAGCCCGGCATTCAGAAGATCGACTCCCACGAGGAACTGGCGGTACGCGTCGAGTGACGAGGTCGTCTTATCGCGCACGGCGGCGGCGGCGAGCTCGGCATCCGCCTGCGAGCTCAGCTTTCCCTGCAGACGTTCCGTCAGCCGGTCGACCATCGCGTAGAGATCCGTCCCGTCGATCCTCTCGGAGTCGACCACGGTGCCGGTCGAGACATCGATCAGCTGTGCGGTCATGATCCAGTTCGACCCGAGCTGGCTCAGGCTGCCCTCGAGCATCGTCTCGGCGCCCGCCGTCCTCGCGACCCGCGTCGCGGCCTCCCGATCGAACTTGCGATCCTCGGACCCGCTGAGCTGTTTCTGGATGTCGAAGAGTCGCTGGCTCGAGAACACGCGGAGAAAGTCGAAGCCGGAGAGATCCGTGATGATGAGCTCCTGGAGAATCTGACCCAGGCGTTCCGGATCGTCGGTGTCCTTCAAGTTCTGGAACGTCATCACCGCCAGCGAGCTCGGAACGGAGCCGGCCGGCCCCGTGGAAACGCGGTTCACGAACTGCGGTCCCCAGAAGACGCCGGCTATCGAGATCGCCGCGATCGCGATCCAGGGCCAAGGCGACGACCACGACGCGGCCGGGGTGTGCTCCCCCGATCCGCTCGAGGCCGGCTCGGCCGCCGGTAGCTCCGCGGCTGACACCGCGACCGTCTCTCGGCTCCCCGTTCGAGACCCCGAGTCGCGTCGGAGCCGGTTCAGGTCGACGAAGAGATCCCGTGTGTCCTGGTAGCGATCGCGCGGGTCCTTCTCCAGGCACTTCGCGATGATCCGGGCGAGCTCCGGCGGAACGTCGGGGTTGAGCCGGAGAGTCGGCTCGGGCTCGTCGCGAAGAATGTGGGTGAGCGTGTCGGTCGGAGTCTCGCCGTGAAACGGCTCGCGACCGGTCACCATCTCGTACAGCGTGATCCCGAACGAGAAGACGTCCGAGCGCGAATCCACCGCGAGCCCGCGCGCCTGCTCCGGCGACATGTACTCCACCGTGCCCAGGATCCGCCCCTCGCGCGTGAGGCCGGAGACGGTCTCCTGGTCGTCGGATCCACTCTCCGACTCGCCCGTCTCCTCGAGGAGCTTCGCCAAGCCGAAATCGAGGACCTTCGCGCGCCCCTCCCTGTCCACCATGATGTTGCCCGGCTTGAGGTCGCGGTGGATGACCTGGGCCTTGTGGGCGGAGGCGACCCCGTCCGCGATCTGAGCCGCCAGGTCTATTGCCTTCTCGACGGCCAGAGGGCGCCCATTGACGATCGAGCGCAGAGACTCTCCCTCCACGAGCTCCATCGCGATGAAGGTCTCGCCCTCGGCTTCGCCGATCTCGTACACGTGCGCGACGTTCGGATGCGTGACCTGCGCCGCGGTGCGGGCTTCCTGGATGAACCGGGCGCGGCGCTCTTCTCTCCCGACGAACTCGGGGCGCAGCACCTTGAGCGCGACTGGCCGCTGCAGCTCGATGTCCTCGGCCCGGTAGACCACGCCCATGCCACCCTCGCCGAGTTTCGAGAGAACGCGGAAATGCGAGAGGGTCTTTCCGATCATGGGGCGTCCAGGCTGTTGGCGGGTGCCGCGACAGACGCCCATGATCCCGTTGCGGGTCGACGTATGTCAATTCGGCATCGAGAGCTGCACGAGGAATACCCGATC
>JALGZO010000240.1 GCA_025774865.1 bacterium
CCGCTCGAGCGGACGTGCGCGGCGCGACGAGAGAACCTCACCGAAGCCCTTCCGGAGCTGCCGCCCAGGCGCCCGACGGTCGCGCTGACGCGAGTCGTGCTCCTCGTGCGGCGTGGCGCCGACGTCCTGTTGCGACGCCGTCGCGGGAACGAGTTGTTGCCGGGCCTCTGGGATCTTCCCGGGGCGTTCACGGGCGCGAACGGTGATCGCTCGGGCGGCACCGACGGAGTGGTCGCGCTCCTGCCGTTCGCCGTCGACGTGGGGCCGGTCGTCGGCCGGTTGAAGCACGCGATCACCCACCGGCGGATAGAGCTGGAAGATCTCGAAGCCTCGACGGTCGGCTCGCGCGATGGGACGACGGAGCTCGTCGGAGCCGACGGCGCGACGCTTCTGTGGTGTCCGTGGAGCGAGGGAGTGGAGAAGGCGCTTTCGTCGCCGGCGCGGCGCATCCTTCGCCGGTGGGGACCCGCTTGACGGGAAACGGATCGCCGTCTATCTTCGAAAGCCGCATTTTCTGATCGTAACTCCAGCAGCTTCAAAGACTTTCGCGGGCCCGGAGAGGCTCGCGGCGCGGAGAGAGCCATGTCGACCACCGCGGCCCCCGAAGCCATCTCTCAAGGACCCTCCTTCCGGCTGTCGGCCGAGCAGGAGGAGATTCGAAAGCTCGCGCGTGACTTCTCGGACAAGGAGATCACGCAGCAGGTCGCGGAGCATCACGACCGCGAGGGGCTGTTCCCCCACGAGATCACGAAGAAGGCGTGGGAGATCGGGCTCATGAACTGCATCATACCGGAGGAATACGGGGGCCTCGCGCTCGGTGCACTCGAGGAGTGTCTCATCGCGGAGGAGCTCGCCCACGGCTGCATGGGCATCTCGCTCGCGATCATGGCGAACAACCTCGGCATCGTGCCCGTGAAGCTCTCCGGCAGCGAGGAGCAGAAGCAGAAGTACCTGGGGCAGCTCACGGAAGAATGCGGCTTCTGTGCCTACGCCCTCACCGAGCCCGAAGTCGGTTCCGATCCCGGTGGCCTCGGGGCGACGGCCGTCAAGAAGGGCGACAAGTACATCCTGAACGGCGTCAAGCGGTGGATCACCGGGGCCGGCGTGTCCGACTGGTATGTCGTGTTCGCGTCCACCGATCCGTCGCAGCGTCACCGCGGCGTCAGCGCCTTCATCGTGGAGAAGGACCACCCGGGCGTCTCGATCGGGAAGAAGGAAGACATGATGGGGCAGCGGGCGTCCTACACGTGCGACATCAACATGGACGACGCGGAGATCCCCGTCGAGAACCGCCTCGGCGAGGAGGGCACGGGTTTCTACACGGCCATGAAGACGTTTCAATACACGCGGCCGGCGATCGCGGCCGGCGCCGTGGGCGTCGCCCAGAAGGCACTGGATCTCTGCCTGCAGTACTCGCTCGAGAGGAAGACGTTCGACACGTTCATCGCGAACCACCAGGCCGTGCAGTTCATGATGGCGGACATGCACCGGGACATCATGGCCGGCCGTCTCCTCACCTGGCAGTGCGCGTGGATGTGCGACCACGGCATCTCGAACAACGTCGAGGTCGCAGTCGCGAAGCTCTTCACCTCCGACAACGCCATGCGCATCGCGACGGACGCCGTGCAGATCTACGGCGGCTACGGGTACTCGCGAGAGTATCCGGTGGAGAAGCTCATGCGCGACGTGAAGGTGACCCAGATCTACGAGGGGACGAGCCAGGTCCAAAAGATCGTCATCGGCCGGGCGATCATTCGCGAGCACGCCAAGCGCATGGGAATCAACCCGAAGGAGATCGGGTAGGAGCGGGTTCGGGCTCTCCCGGACTAGGCCGAGTGGGGTGGCGCTGGCGGGGGATCGGGCGGGGCCGAGCCCGGACCCTCGGCTTCCGGGACGATCGCCCACGCCGCCAGGTACACGACGATGAGTGGGATGATCCCCGTGGGCAGCAGCAGGAACACGAACCCCAGGCGGACCAGCGTGGGGTCCCAATCGAGCAGCTCGCCGAGCCCGCCGCAGACACCGGCGATACGACGTTCGGAGCGGCTCCGGTAGTAGCGCTTCATCACGAGCTCCCTCGAGGGACGTCGCCTTCTCTCCCTACGGGAAAATGGCCGAGGGAGTTCCCGCGGTCAATACCGGCCTCCGCGAGGCCGCTCCGAGCGCCCGAGACCCCCTCCTCCTAAAGGAGCACCCCTCCGGGGCCGATCCTTCTCCGGGTCCTGCCGCAGACCGGCGGGAGTCCGGAGGGGGACTTGCGTCTCGTCGCCTGCGGCGAATGCCATACCCAGTTCGACGTCACTCACCTCACGCTCGACCGATTCGACTGCCGGTGTGGGGCCACGGTCGAGAACGTGCGGCCGACGGGGATCGACGCCGAAGTCCGCCGGTGCCGTTCGTGCGGTGCCTCGGTGACCGCGAATGCCGAAGCGTGTGATTACTGCGGCTCGGCGATCATCCGTGACGACAACACGCTCAGCCTCCTCTGTCCCGAATGCTACGCCCGCAACGATGAGCAATCGCGGTTCTGCGCCGCGTGCGGGGTCGCGTTCCGTCCGGAACCGGTGCCTTCCGCCTCGGAGGAGCTTCCGTGCGTCAAGTGCGAGTGCCCCA
>JALGZO010000241.1 GCA_025774865.1 bacterium
CCAGGTCCGCGAAGAGAACGGGATCGAACCCTCCCCGCTCACGCCGCAGCGCCCCCTCGGCCGCGCGCACCCCCGCCTCCGATTCCCGGATCCCGGTGGCGTGGACGAGCGCGGCGGCGATGGCGTCTTCCAGCGTCAGGTCCTCGCCGCGGATGTGCGCGAGCGCGGCTGCGAACGCACTGTCGGGATTCGCGGTCACGGTCTGAGCGGACGCGCCCGCCGCTCCGGCTCCGGCGGCGAGCACGACGAGGGCGATGGTACGGGCGAGATTCGGGACAGGTCTCACGAAGGTTTCGGCTCCTGGTGGGACAGGGCAGGAGAGAATAACCCGCCCGGGGACGCGACGGCTAGACTGGGAGTTCCGCGTCCCCGGTCTGGACTCGCCAGAGTGACGCGTAGGATCCGCCGGCCGTGACGAGCTCCTCGTGCGTTCCGGACTCCACGATGCGCCCGGCGTCGAGCACGTGGATTCGACGGATCGTCGAGAGGCGGTGCGCGATGACGATCGTCGTGCGCCCGCGGGCGATGCGGGCGAGTGAGCGCTGGATCGCCGCTTCGGTCTCGTTGTCGACGGCGGACGTCGCCTCGTCCAGGACCAGAATCGGCGGGTCCTTCACCACGGCCCGCGCCAGGGACAGCCGCTGACGCTGCCCGCCGGACAGCTTCTGGCCGCGCTCACCGACGGGCGTCTCGTACCCTTGCGGTAGCTCGCGCACGAATTCGTCGGCCTCCGCCGCCCGGGTCGCCGCGACCACGGCCTCGTCGCCGACCGCGAAGGATCCGTACGCCACGTTCTCGCGCACCGTGCCGTCGAAGAGAAACACATCCTGACTGACGAGACCGATCGCCTGCCGCAGATCCGCCAATCGGATCTCGCGCAGGTCGACCCCGTCGACCGTGATGCGGCCTTCCTGCGGCTCGTAGAAACGCAGCAGGAGCTTCACGAGAGAAGTCTTGCCGGATCCGGTCGCCCCCACCACCGCGACGATCGAGTCCACCGGTATGTGAAGATCCAGATTCCGAACCACCGGCTCCCGATCGCGATACGCGAACGTGACGTCCTCGAACCGTATCTCGCCCCGAACCTCTCGCCGCGGCAGCGCGCGTTCCCCGCTGCGAACGTGGATCGGTGTGTCCAGCAGGTCGAGCGCCCGGTTCGTGGACGCCATGGCGCGCTGGTAGAGATCGACCGTCTGACCGAGCCGGGTCAACGGCCAGAGAAGCCGCTGCGTCATGAACACCATGACGCTGTATGCGCCGACGACGAGGGTGCCGGCGAAGACGGCGCGACCGCCCAGCACGAGCGTGAGCACGAAGCCGACCACGATCACCATCCGGATGAGCGGGGAGAACGCCGAGCTCAGCTCGATCGCCTTCCGGTTGCTCGCCCGGTAGCGCTCGCTCTCCTCCTCGACCCGACGCGATTCGTGGTCCTCCGCCGCGAAGCTCTTGATGGTGGCGATGCCCCCGAGATTGTTCGCGAGGAGCCCGTTGAGCATCGCGACCCGCTCCCGGACCGCCGCGTAGCGCGGCGCCAGCCGACGCTGGAACACGAACGAGCCCCAGAGCACGAACGGCATCGGGAGGAAGGCGAACACGGCGACGCCCGGCGCGAGCCCGAAGAAGATCGCGCCGATCACGACCACGGTCGTGGCCACCTGCAGGAGGTCGTTCGCGCCCCCGTCGAGAAAGCGCTCGAGCTGGTTGATATCGTCGTTGAGCACCGCCATCAGTCCTCCGGTCGAGCGATCCTCGAAGTACGCGAGGTCGAGGCGCTGGAGATGGTCGTAGACGTCGCGGCGGAGCTCGTGCTGGATCGCCTGCGCGAGATTCCGCCAGAGAACCGCGTAGGCGTACTCGAAAATCGACTCGAACGCCCAGATGACCAGCGTCAGACCGGCGAGGACCAAGAGCTGATCGGAGGGCTCGGTGAGCCCCCAGCCGGCAAGGAGCGAATCCTCGCGGCGCACGACGATGTCGACCGCGGCCCCGATGAGGAGAGGCGGCGCGAGATCGAACACCTTGTTGAGGATCGAGAAGGCGGTCGCGCCGATGAGGCCGCGGCGGTGGCCGCGCGCGTAGCGGAGGAGGCGGAGGAGAGGGTGCACCCTCTTCCCCTACCGGGCCTCGGCGTGGACGTCAAGCCGGCGGGCCCGGGCCGTCACTCTTTCGGAGCCTCCGCGGCGAGGATATGAGTGTGTTGAGTGTATAATGACGACAGCTCGCCGAGGCACACCTCCCGTCCCGGTCCCCGTTCGGAGGTCATCGCCATGTGTTTCGTTCACACCGTCGGGACGACGGTCGTGCTTCTCTTCTCGGCGGCACCGGTCCTGGCGGGAGTTCGCTCCCCGGAGGGCTGCTTCCCGAATGAGGTTCCCTGTGGTCCCCGCTCGACGTTCCTCGTCACGGGCTACAGCAACATGGCGCCCTGCCAGTTCCGCTTCCGCGCGGATGGCGGGATCGACGCACTCACCCTGACGATCACGCTCCGCGACGGGTTCGATCTGCCGGTGCCGGCCTGCTCCATCAGCGTGACAATCGAAGAAGGACCCAACACGCTCGCGCTTTGCAGCTGCTGTCCCCTGACGCAGGGGGGCGTCAGCGGACCGGACGGGGAGCAACAGTTCGTGTTCGATTCCCTCGGGGGGCGCGGCGAGCTCGTGCTCGTCGTCTGGTCGCACTGCCACGGGGATCTCTTCCTTTGGGACGAAGAGATCCCGTTCACGAGTCCCGACCTGAACGCGAGCTGCGAGCCCGAGAACTCGACGACGGTCCTGGACCTCGCCCTCTGGGCCGGCTGCTTCCCGCCGAGTCCATCGTGTCAGACCTCGGACATGAACTGCTCGGGCGCGACGGACATCATCGATCTCGGGATCTTCGCCGGCGGCCTCGGCGTGGGGTGCGGCGACGCTCCCTGCCAGCCGACACGCTAGGTGGTCGCGCCAGCCGTCTCCCCCGCCATGGCCAGGAGTGCGTGAACCGCCTTCTCCGCTCCCGTCGCGATGTCGCTGATACGCGCGGGCAGCATGTAGCAGGGAGTCGTGATGATCTTGTTGTGCTGGTCGATGACGACTTCCGTCACCCCGGCTTCGAAGTGGCTCGCCCCCATCGATTCCAGGGCGGCCACGGTGTCGGCATCGTTGCCGATCGTGATCTCCGGGTGCAGCTCTTCGCCGAAGATTCCGGCGATCACCGCCGGCGCGATGCACAACGCCCCGATCGGCTTGCCTTCTGCGTGCATCTCGCGTAGGAGTGACTGGACGTCTTCGTCCACTTTGCACTGATCGCCGTCAGTGGCGAACGTGGACAGGTTCTTGGCCGCGCCGTACCCCCCCGGCAGAATGACTGCGTCGAGTTCGCTCGCTCGCACCGTCTTCACGTCGACGATGTCGCCCCTCGCGATACGGGCCGCCTCCACCAGGACGTTCCGCTTCTGCTTCGTCGCGTTGCCCGTCGTGTGATCCACCACGTGCATCTGCGGCTTGTCGGGCGCCATGATCACCGTCTCGGCACCGGCGCGATCCAGAGCCAGCATCGTCAGCACCGCTTCGTGGATCTCGCTGCCGTCGTACACGCCGCAGCCCGATAGGATCAATCCGACTCTGGCCATCGTTCCACCCCCTCGCTTTCGCCAAGTTCTCCGTGCGGTCGTCGGAAGGTACCGGTTGCGAATATACACGGGGAGTGCCACGCTGAGCGCAGATTCACCTGGTGCTGCTGATGCCCGCTCCGGTGGCGCATGATCTCACTCGGCATAGTTGACTGGTCGATCGTGGCGGGCTACTGCGTCCTGGCGATCGGCATCGGCGCGTGGATGAGCCGTCGGGCGACGCGCAACGTCGACGAGTATTTCGTCGCGGGCCGGTCGCTCCCGTGGTGGGTCGCCGGCACGTCGATGGTGGCGACCTCGTTCGCCGCGGACACCCCGCTCGCCATCTCCCAGATCGTCCGCACCCAGGGCCTCCAGGGCAACTGGTTCTGGTGGAGCAGTGTCATGGCGTTCATGCTCAGCGCGTGCCTGTTCTCGCGCTTCTGGCACCGCGGGCGGTTTCTCACAGACGCCCAGATCTACGAGCTTCGCTACGAAGGCCGGAGTGCAACGGTGTTACGTGCGTTCAACGCCGTCTACCGATCCGTCTTCATGAACTGCATCATCATGGGCTGGGTCATCCTCGCCATGACGAAGATCATCGGAGTCCTCCTGCCGCTCCAGTCGGAGTCCGGCAAGGTGATCGCGGTCGCGATTTGCATCGCGATCGCGCTCGTCTACGCGACCGTGGCCGGCATGTGGGGCGTCGTGGTGACGGACCTCGTGCAGCTCGCGATGGCGCTGACCGGCTCGATCGGCCTGGCGGTGATCTCGGTCCGGAAGCTCGGAGGGCTGGGCCACATGCGGGAGCAGGTGCTGTCGACCATCGCCGAACAATCGGCCGCGCCGCCGGACGCGGGCGTGTCCCCTCTCCAGGGCGCGGAACACATCTTCGACTTCGTGCCGAGCGCCGACGCCGGCGGCCTGGCCCTCGCGACCTTCGTCGTCTACGTGACGATCAAGTGGTGGGCCGGCGCGGAGCAGGACGGCTTCGCGGCGCAGCGAATCTTCGCCTGCCGAAGCGAGAGAGACGCCCGGCTCGCCATGCTGTGGTACTCGTTTCTGCACTTCATCGTCCGGGTCTGGCCGTGGATTCTCGTGGGGCTCGCATCGATCGTCTTCTTCCCGGTTCTCTCCGACGCGGAAGAAGCGTACCCGCGCATGATCGGTTTCTTGCCGGTCGGGCTGCGCGGCGTCATGGTGGCGTCGCTCCTCGCGGCCTTCATGTCGACGATCGACACTCACCTGAACTGGGGATCGTCATACCTCGTGACGGATCTGTACCGCCGGTTTCTCGCGCGAGACCGTGACGAGAGGCACTACGTGCGCGTGGCGCAGCTGGCTTCGGTGCTGCTGGTGCTGCTGGCCGGCGCGACCGCCCTCGCGATGGACTCGATCGTCAGCGCCTGGTACTTCCTGTCGGAGATCGGGTCGGGCCTCGTGGTCGTGGTCTTGCTGCGCTGGCTCTGGTGGCGCGTCAACGCGTGGGCGGAGATCACGGGCATGAGCGTCTCGCTCGTGCTGGCGAATGCGTTCCGCTGGATCGGAGCGGTCAGTGATCAGCCGTTCTGCGCCGACGACGCGTGGTTTCCGATCCGCTTCGCCGTGATCATCGGCGTCAGCACCGCGGCCTGGATCGTCGTGGCGCTCGTGACGCCCCCCGTCTCGCGGGACCGCCTGCGCGAATTCTACCGGAGAATCCGTCCGCCCGGCTGGTGGGATCCCGTCCGGGAGGAGGGCGAAGTCAGCCCGGAGACGGGGCTCGCACCGCGCCTCTTCGCGGCGTGGGCCTGCGGCACCGCGTCCGTCTTCTGCCTGCTCGTGGGAATCGGAAAGGTACTCCTTGCGGAGCCCGGGCTCGGGTGGCCGCTCGTCGCGGTCGGGGGCGTCTTCGGGTGGGGACTCTTCCGCTACCTCGAGCGCCCCGACGATGTTCCTGACGGCGGGACGGAAAGCTGCTCGTGAACGAGCCTCGGAAGTGGCGGAGCCTCGGCTTTCTTTCTCTGGCGTCGCTCCTCGCGATGGCATTGTGGTTCTCCGGGTCCGCCGTCGTACCGCAGCTCATCCAGGAGTGGGATCTCGACGGCGGCCAGCAATCCTGGATGACGATGAGCGTGCAGATCGGCTTCGTCGTCGGCGCCCTCGGAAGCGCGCTCCTCAACCTCGCGGATCGTGTGTCGAGTCGCAATCTCTTCGCGGTCAGCGCGCTGCTCGGAGCGCTCTTCAACGGTGCGATCCCCCTGCTCGATCCCGGTCTTGCGGCGACGCTCGCCCTCCGGTTTCTCACCGGCGTGACCCTCGCGGGCGTCTATCCGCCGGGGATGAAGCTCGTCGCGACGTGGTGCCGGGAGGACCGGGGGCTCGGCATCGGCGTCCTCGTCGGCGCGCTCTCGATCGGTTCGGCGTCGCCTCATCTGCTGAATGCACTCGTCCCCTCCGGGATGCCCGCCTGGCGATCGGTTCTCACGCTGAGCTCCGGGCTGGCCGCGGCGGCCGCGGTGATCGCTCTGCTCTTCGTCGAAGCCGGCCCTTACCTCGCCCGCACGGCGCCATTCGATTGGCGGTTCGTGGGCCGGGCGCTTTCCCACGAACCCACGCGCCTCGCGAACTTCGGCTATCTCGGACACATGTGGGAGCTCTACGCGGTCTGGGCGTGGGCGCCGCTTCTCGTTCTCGCGAGCTACGACGCGGCCGGCTGGAGCGCGCGCGCGGCCCGCGTCACCGGATTCGGCGTCATCGCCATCGGGGTCTTCGGTTGCGTGCTGGCGGGCGTGCTCGCCGACCGTTTCGGGCGCACCCTGGTCGCGGGCGGGAGCCTCCTGATCTCCGGCGTGTGTTGCATCTTGGCAGGTCTCTTCTTCCAGAGCCCTGCCCTGCTGACGATGATCTGCCTCGTCTGGGGCATCGCCGTCGTCGCGGACAGCGCCCAGTTCAGCGCGGCCGTCAGCGAGCTCACCGACTCCCGTTACGTGGGGACGGCCCTCACGATGCAGACGAGCCTCGGCTTCCTGCTCACGCTCCTGACGATCCGGATCATCCCGCCCCTGGTCGACGCCTTCGGCTGGGAGCGCGCGTTCTGGGTGCTCGCACCGGGCCCTTTGTTCGGAATCTGGAGCATGGTGCGACTGCGGCAGCACCCGGACGCATCGCGCATGGCTTCCGGGAATCGGTGACCTATCTCGCGACGACCATCTTGCGTGCCTCGCGCATGTTCCCCGAGCGCAGTTCGTAGAAGTAGACGCCCGACGCGACCGCCTGACCCGTCGCCGATCGCCCGTCCCAGCTCACCGAGTGCGGCCCCGCCCCCTGGACACGATCCACGAGAGTCCGAACCCGCCTCCCGGCCGCGTCGAACAACGTGATCTCCGTCGCCGCCGTCAGCGGTAGCTCGTATTCGATTCGGGTGCGCCCCCGCACCGGATTGGGGCGGTTCTGCGCGAGGAGGGCGGTGGGGGAGCCGAGGACGGGAGCCGAAACCACGTCCGGCGTGAACGAGAAGATGTAGAGACCGTTCTCGATGTCGCTGATGTAGATGTTGCCCGACGGGGTGAAGGGATAGCAGCCCCACGCGCCGGAGAAGTTCAGCTCGCCCGAAGAGGCGGACGTGTCGAAGCTGTCCACGAGCTGGATCTGCAGCGGATTGCTGATGTCGAACACCTTGAACCCGGAGACGTAGTAGGACGCGAACACGTAGTTCCCGATGCGGAACGTGTTGTGAATCGTCGACTGCGGGTCGTTGTACCAGTCGACGAGCGCGGGATTCGCGGGATCCGAGATGTCGTAGACCATGATGTCGGGCTGTGGCGAGATGGCGAGCTCGTCGTTGATGTAGAGATAGTTGCCGTCGGCGGACACGACGCCACTGTGGTGATAAACGATCCCGTGCTCGGAGCCGATGCTGCCGAGCAGAACGGGCGACGAAGGATCGGTCACGTCCCGGATGAAGGTGCCCGCGCCTCCGTGAAAGTCGTAGAGAATGTCGTCCTGGACCAGCGCATCGTGGCCCTCCGGCCCGCCGGACCAGACGAAGGTCGGATCCGTCGGATCGGGATTCAGGTCGAAGATCGTGAGTCCGGTGAGCTCGTTGTACATGTAGCCACGATCGTCGATGTAGATGTTGTGCGCGGAGAGAAAAGTGCCCGCGAAGGTGGGGTGCGCGGGATCCGCGATGTTCCAGATCTGCCCGTCCTGGCCCGTGCCGTTGCCGTCCACGAGGTACAGGTAATGGTCCCAGACCTTCAGGTCGAAGCCGGGGACGAACGGAATCCACTCCACGACACTCGGATTCGCGGGATCGGACACGTCGACGATGAAGACTTTGCCGCCCACCCACTCCCCGACGAACGCGTACTCCTTCAGCGTGGTCGGGTCCACCCACCCCGTCACGTCGGAAGTCAAACCACCCCCGGTCGAGGGGTCGATCTGGCCGAGAAGAGTGATCGTCCCGCCCGCTGACGTCACCGGTTCGGCTCGTCCTGGCTCGACGCTCAGAGAGGCCAGCGCCGCGACGGCGCAGACGGCGACGAGGATGATGGTCGAATGCTTTGCTGGCATGAGCTCCTCCGGGCCGAATGAAACGCTCCGCAAGAACCGGCAAGCGCGCCGAGGGGAGCGTGCACCCATCCTGCGCACGCGCCGGTGCCGTGTCAAATCGCGGCTGATTCAGGGGGCCGAGGCGTCGACGGAGTCGGCCTCCAGCGCGAGTGACAGGGCGGTCCAGAATCGGATGGGGTCAGGCGGCACGAAAGGCTGAGCGCCTTCCGGCGGGGGCCCCTCAGGGTCTCCCCCTCCTTCTTCCGGCGGCGGGCCGCGGCGTCCTCCGCCGGGCGGACGCTCGAGCCTCGGCGTCTCCACCCCCAGCCCGATGGTCGCTCCCGGCTCCGCCCCGACCACGAGAGGGCTGGATTCGCCACCCAGCGGAATCCGGACGACGTAGTAAACGTGTTGCGATGCCTCCACGCGCAACTGGAGGTCTCCGCCGGGCTCCCGCGGGCGCGTCTCGAGCACGTCCCCTCCCTTGCCGAGGATGTCGAACTCAAGCAGTGCGCGCCCCGCACGTTCCTGGAGCTCGGAAGGTTCTGGAGCGTCGCGAGGACCCTGCGGCGGCGTGGGTAGAACCTCCCCCGCCGGCGGGCGGGGACGGAACCGGACGCCGCCCTGCTTGTCACCGTCCTCGTCGAGAACCCAGACCGTGGCGCCCCCTTGGAGCAGCTGGTACTGGACCCGCCGATTCGACGGGTACAGACAGACGTAAAGGTGCTCCGCGTCGTTGACCGCGCCGATCTCGAGTCCGGCCTCCAGCTCGAACGGCACGCCGGCCCACGACATGGGGTCGCTCGTGACGCCGCCGTCGCGCCACTGGCTCGGCAGATCGGAGTCCGCGCGGGCGGTCAGGGGTACGAGAAGGACGCCCGCCACCGCAATGCGCGACGCCGCGCGAGAGCATCCGATCACCCGGCTCGACATCGGCGCCTACCGCTCGACGGCCGGGGACGTCCGAATCCGGAAGAGGATCACACCCGTCCCGATGAGCCCGAGCCCGATCAGCGTCAGTCGACCGGCGGGCGTTCCGGCGCCCGTGTACTGGAGCGACACGAAGATTCCCGTCCACATCGCGAGAAGCGAGGCGACCTTGGCCCGGCGCGTCATCGCGCCTCGTTGCGCGAGACGGAGATACGGACCGAGCCGAGGGTGCTCGCGCAACCACCGATCCAGCCTCGGTGAGCTTCGGACGAAGAGGTACGAGGCGGCGAGAAGGAAGATCGTCCCCGGCAGGCCGGGAACGATGACGCCGACGACGCCGAAGGCGAGGCAGACGAGACCCAAGGCGACGAATAGCCTGCGCTTCGCGCGGTCACCGAAGCGGGTGGTCCTCCCGCGGTCGGCTCCGTCGGTTCGTGGCATGTTCCCCCTCCACCGGCAGTCTAGCGGGAACGGCGCGTCCGTGGCCAGTCCGCTGCGGCTGAACGGCTCCGCGCTCGGAGCAAGATTGACCGAGAATGTCGGAACTTGGTAAACTCCATGCCTGCCTTGGTTCACATCGGGCGTCCACCCATTACCTTTCTCCGGGCCTGCCGGTCGTCCCCCGGAAGCGGAGACCAGCGACGTCGCGGAGGGAGGACCATGCCCTTCAGAGCAATCGATCTCGCCTGCGCTTGCGTCATCTCTGTCTCTTTGCTCGCCTTCCCGGTCGGCGCCGCCGTGACGATGTCGTCCGCAGCCGATCAGTATTTCGTCGAGGGCGGGCCCACCGCCGACATCGCCACGATCACGATCTCCGACGACGCCACGACACCCGAGATCACCGCCGCCAACGACGTCCGCGTACGGATTCCCACCGGATTCGACATGCAGTGGGACTCCACGGATTCTGCCGCCGCGCTCGGTGGGACGGCCGCGCCCAAGGTATCGACCGCTGTCGCGTACGAGGACTCGACCCGGACGCTGGTCCTGGACGTGACCGCCGACTTCGCAGCCGGGGATCAGCTCACGGTGTCGGGGCTGAGCTTCACGAACTTCGGATCCGCTTCGGTCTCTGACAGCCTCGAGGTCGAAGTGAACAACGACGGTGTCGTCACGGCCACGGACGACAAGTCGGTCACGATCTGGGCAGCCGTCTCGACCCGATCCTCGGCGATCGACGTTTCGAACGACGGGCTGGAGGTCTGGGTGGTCAATCCCGATCACGCCAGCGTCGCCGTGATCGCGACCCAGGGTCCGAGCGCCAACACCCTACTCGCGGAGATCCCGGTGGGGGAATCGCCCTGGTGCGTGGACATCCACCCGACGAACGGTGAGGTGTGGGTCACTTCACTGCTGAACGACCACGTCTACATCATAGACGCGGTGTCACGCACGGTCGTCGACTCGATCGCGGCCGGCTACGAGACGTTCGGCGTCGCATTCGACGCCACGGGGACGTCCGCCATCGTGACCGCCTCCGGCAGTGACGAGATCTTCGCGATCGACGTCGCGAGCCGCTCCGTCATCCAGACGATCCCCGCGTTCCGCCGGCCGCGCGGCATCGTTTGGAGCGCCGACGGCACGCGCGCCTGGGTCACGCATCTCCTGACGCCGGAATCGGAGTTCTTCAGCCAGCTGACGACGGTGTTTCCGGCGACCTGGACCACCGCCCCCATCCTGCTCTCGCAGGTATTCGAGTCGACGTTCGGCGGCTACCTGAGCACCATCCAGAACGCAACGCTCTCGCGCAACGGACAGACCCTCTGGATTCCCAACAACCTGATCAACACGGCGTTGACGGGCGAACTCGTGGGGAACCCGCTCACGCCGCTGAACATCTTCCACGCCGTCATCCGCCCGGTGACCGTCGCCTCGAGCACCGACCGGGTTCTCGACACGTACTA
>JALGZO010000242.1 GCA_025774865.1 bacterium
CCTGGATGGACGCCGCGTCGAAGTGGTTCGGCGCCAACGGTCCGCTCGTGGGCGTCGGGTGCTACCAGCCCCCGGCCAAGCTCGGGGGCAAGTACAAGGGGGCGGCGGTGGGCACGTCTCCCGCCTACTCTTTCGGCACCACCGTGGCCGAAGTCGAAGTGGACCTGGAGACCGGGAAGGTGGTGGTCGTGGACATCGTCGACTTCCACGACTCCGGAACGGTGATCAATCCCGCCGCTTTCCACGGCCAGGTGGAGGGTGCGGTGGTCATGTCGCTGGGGGAGACGCTGCTGGAGGAAGTGGTCCACGATCCGGACGGGAGCATTCGCAACCCGAACCTGCACGAGTACATGATCCCGACGATCCACGAGGCGCCCAGCATCTTCTCAGCCGCGGTCGAGAGTTACGAGCCTCGGGGACCGTTCGGGGCCAAGGAGGTCGGGGAGGGGGCCACGCTTCCCGTGCTGGGTGCCATCGCCAACGCCATCCGGGACGCGACCGGGGTGCGGGTCACGAGCCTTCCGATCACGCCGGAGAAGATCCTGGCGGGAATCAAGAAGCGGGAGGTCGCTTCCGTACCAACAGGGTGACGAGTCCCGGCGTCAGACCTGCGCTCGGTACTGCTTCACGAACTGGATCTTGAGATACGTCTGGACGAACGACACGACCTGGTCCTGGATCCACCGAACCGCTTCTCCCCGGTCTCCGCTTTCCAGGTCGAGAACGAACCGGCCGGTTCGATCGTACTCCATGAAGACCGGCAAGATCCTGACGGTCTTGGTCAAGATGATCTTGCGCACCTCTTCGTCGTACGTGATGTCGAACCTCAGCTCGACCGAAGCCGGGAACCGCGGCGTGTGCTCAAACAGGCATCTCGCGTGAAACCCCTCGAGATCGTCGGACTTCATGACGGTCGCGTTTTCGAAGTGCGACTCGACGGTCTTGAGTGGATACCCCGCCTCGGCAATCAGCTGCTCCGCGATTCCCAGGAACTGCTCGTGTCGTTCACGGAACTCTTCGGAGTCTTGAGTCGCCTCGGATTTCATCCGCTCGATCCTGTCGTCGGTGGCGTCCAGCACTTCCTGGATTCGCTTCGATAGCTCGTGCTTCTCCGACATCGTACCCTCCACAGTCGGTTCGTCGCTCCGGTGCGCTCGCGCGCGCCCGGCCGATACGGCCCAGTCTACCCGGCTGCGAACCTGCCGGCGATGCGACGCAGCCTAGGGAGCCGGCCGGTGGGTCTCCCACCACTTCCGGGCGCGCGTCTGGGTCCATTCCGCGGCGGCGGCGCACGCCTCCAGTCCACGCGCCAGCTCCTCGGCGCTCCGAGGTCGCCGGCTTGGCTCCTTCTCGAGGCAGGACATCACGATGGACTCCAGGCCGGGCGGTATTTCGATTTCCGAAAGAGCCGACGGCGGTGTCGGTTTCTCGTCGACATGGGCCAGGATGACTGCGAGCGCCGTCTCGCCTTCGAAGACCGCGCGTCCGGTCAGCAGCCAATAGGCGACGCAGCCCAGCGAGTAGATGTCGGAACGACCGTCGACGTCGATTTCGGGCGCGACCATTTCCGGCGCGCAGAACGCCGGCGTCCCCACGAATGTATCGGGACTCGTGGCCGTCAGGTCTTCAGCGGTGCTCCGCCTGTCGTCGCGGACCAGACCGAAGTCCAGGACCTTCACGAAGTCGTACTCCAGCCCGTGATGACAAAGGTAGATGTTCGCCGGTTTGATATCGCGGTGCACCAAACCGGCGGAGTGCGCCTCGGCCAGCGACCGGCACACCTGCTGCAGGATATGCACGACGCGCGCCGGCTCCACCGGCCCGATTCGCTGCACGAGCGTCTCGAGGTCCAACCCGTCCAGAAGCTCCATGACGTAGTAGAACTCACCGCGGTCGGTCCGTCCGAAGTCGTAGACCTGGATGGTGTGCGCCGAGTGGAGCGCGGCGGTTGCCCTGGCCTCTCGCTCGAATCGTTCCAGAAGAAGCTGATGATTGCGCTCGTTGTGATCGTCCCTCGTCGCGGGCCGAATCAACTTGACGGCCGCGGGGCGAGCCAGCATCCGGTGCTCGGCTTGATAGACGATGCCCATGCCGCCTTCGCCGAGACGGCGGCCGAGGCGGTACTGGCCGAGCTCCATGGCCTCGTCGACCCTCTGGCGCAGATGCCTCATCTGCAGCAGCGCTCTCGACCCGAACGCGGCCAGGACGCCGAGAAGGACTCCGGCCGCCCACAGGGCCACGGGCCCATGTCCCATAGCCCAGGACGAGCCGGAGACAGGCGTGAGGCGCACCGACCAGTGTCGTTCGGCGAAGTCGAACTCTCGCGTCCACGCTGCTTCCGATTCCAGGTTCGTGGCATCCGGTGCGCTGGTGAACAGGACCTTCTTGCCCTCCGGTGCGGACTCGTCTCGAAGCAGTATGTGGATGCCCTCGGTTCCACCGCCCGAAATCGCCTGACGCACGACCGGTTCGAGGCGAAGAAGAACGCCGACCAACCCGATGAACTCTTCTTCCGAGGCACCCGGGGGCGTCTTGAGCACCGGTTCGTAGCTGATCACCGAGAACACGTCGTCCGGATCCTCGATCAGGCTGT
>JALGZO010000243.1 GCA_025774865.1 bacterium
GGAGTGTCGCTGCCGCTCAAGCTGGAGGGAATCGGGAGCAAGCAGGAGCTCGATCGCGCGCTCACCGCTCTCGACGACGACATGGTGAAAGCGCAGTTCGAGATGGGGTTCCGGAGTTGCTTCGTGACCGACCGGAGCCTCCGGAACTACGCCGCCGCGGTGCCGGCGATGGATGGCGTGCTCGAACGCGTCCCGAACTTCGCGCCTGCCTTCCGCGTGCTCGCGTACGCGCACTTCAGTTTGAGCTTCGACATGGTGAAGAGCACCGAACTCTACGAGAAGGCGGTCGAGGCGGACCCGGAGTACGGCGAGGCGCACTACGCGCTCTCGTTCATGCTCACGCAGTTCGACCTGGAGCGCGGCCGGCGGCATTTCGAGCGAGCGATGGAGCTCGGCGTGCCGGACGAGCGGAACCTTCGGGGGCAGTTCTACCCCTAGAACGCCGGCGAGTCCGCTAGACGGGATTGGGGACGTCGATGAACGTCCAGGGCAGGCCGAACTCCCGCTCGAGCCGTTCGCCCAGCGACCGGACTCCGAATGTCTCCGTGGCGTAGTGACCCGCTGCGACGAACGTCACCTTCTCCTCGCGCGCGGTCTCCTGGACGAACTCACGCGGCTCTCCCGTCAGGAAGGCGTCGAGACCGAGGGCGATCGCCTGATGGAGATCCTGCGGTGCCGCCCCGGAGATCACGCCGATCGTACGGACGGGATCGGGTCCGAAGGGGAACACGAGCGGCTCGGCGCCGACCACTTCGGTCACTCTCTTCCGGAGGTCGTCGTGGGAGAGCGGCGGGCTGAAGCGCCCGCTTCGTCCGAGCGGCACGCCGTCGCGCTCCGAAAACGGCTGGCAGTCGGAGAGGCCCAGCTCGCGGGCGATGATCGCGTTGTTCCCGTGCTCTTCGTGGGCATCGAGCACCATGTGGTAGCCGAGCAGGGTGACTTCGTGGGCGAGCAACAGCCGGAGCCTTTCCCGGAGCCCGCCGCGCACGACGCGCGAGTCGCCGTCCCAGAACATCCCGTGGTGGCAGATGACGAGGTCCGCCCCCTCGTCCACGGCGCGACGGAACAGCTCGACCGACGCCGACACCCCCACGGCGACCTTCGCGACCTCGGCCTTGCCCTCGACCTGCAGCCCCTGCGGCTGATAGTCGCGGATCGATCCCGTCGCGAGCAGGTCGTCCAGGAACGTGATGATCCGATCGCGGTCGGCCATGGCCGCCTCCAGGAAAAGGGGGAAGGCACATACACGTTAGCACAGCTGGACAGGACGAGAAAGTGACGCTGCCGGTGGGCGCCCGGACTACCGGACCAGAGAGACCGGCGAGACCTCGAACGAGGGGAAGCTCAGCGGATCGTCGATGATCCGGCGCCCCGCGCCCGACCCGGGCCGCGGCGGCCAGGCCACATAGACGGCGGCGGTATGGCCCGCGCCCCGCAGCCGGCTGAGCAGGTGTTCGGACTGCGACGGATCCCGGAGCAGGAAGATCGGTTTCCGATGGAACACGCGGTAGAGCTCCTGGGGAACCGGCCACCCCGTAGCCACGACGACGCGTTCCGGGCGCGTCGCCACAGCGCGATTGAGCTGCTCGGAGAGAATCTGCCGGTGGTGCAGCAAGCGGAGAGAGTGAAGCTGGAAGACGACCGAGAGCAAGAGCACGGCGACGACCGGCCCGGCTCCCAGGCGCCGGCCTTCCGGCGACTGCGACCACCACCGGGTCAACGTGCCCGCGGCGAGCACGGCGAGAATCGGATACGCCGCGAGAAGAAACCGGCAGCCCCAGTGAATGCCTTCGGTGTTGGAGACCGGAGCGCCGACGACGTAGCCGATCGAGTACAGCACGAGAATCAGCCAGAGAGCCCGCCGCCGGCTCGCGGCTTCCTCCTCCGGACCGACGGCCCGGACGAACGCGAGCAACGCGAACGGGGTGACGGCGAACATTCCGTTGGCGCTCATCAGCCAGGTCACGGAATTGTCGGCGCCGAGATGGGCGGCGAAGAGCCAGACGCCGACGAGCGTTCCGATCAGGGCGAGGATCGGCACGCCGCGCGAGAAGGCCCGGGAACCGAGGCGCGGAACCACGAAGAACAGAGCGACGGGAAGCGCACTGGTCACGACGGAGACCCACCGAACCTCGTGAGTGGCCACGAACAGGTTCTCGAAGACCGTCGCACGGTCCGGCAGAAAGCGTGTCAGATCGGGAGAGAGGGCACCGAAGTGGTGGCCGAACGGAGCCCCCACCGCCTTCCACTGAAAGATCCACAGCGGCGTGAGAACGACGATCAACGCGGCCACGAACGCGACGGCGTGAGACCACGAGCGTCGACCGTACCACGTCGCCACCGCGCCCACCGCGGCGGCGAAGACGTACATCTCGTCGCGGAAGTAGATGGCCCCGCCGCAGAGAGCGGCGGCGGTCACGAGCGACCGGAGCCTGCCGCTCCGGACGTGCTCGATCGCGAAGCGCGCCCCCCACATGACGCAGCAGACACCCAGCGTCATCTCCCACCAGGTCAAGCTGTAGAACCACACGGGCGTCCCGAAGGCGCAGAGGAGCACGGCGACCGGCGGCGCGAGCCTGAGATCC
>JALGZO010000244.1 GCA_025774865.1 bacterium
CACATAGAGAAGGCGTACCTCCTCGGCCTTCTGACGGAGACGCTCTTCCTCCCACGCCTCGGCGAATCCGGGCGTCTCCACCGCCGCCGGCTGGCTCAGCCGGAACTCGATCCGTCCCGCCACCCGATCGGCGACGATCGTCTCGCGCGTCTGGGCCCTGCCTGCGAGGTCGGCGAGGACGACGATCGGGAACTCCAGCCCCTTCGCCTTGTGGATCGTCAGGATCTGGACCCCGCCCTGTTCCCCCGGATCCGGCTCCCCGGGCCCCTCGACTCCCGGGGCGCCCGTCTGCTGCTTCAGCCAGCGAACGAACCCCGGAAGCGAGTCGAGTCCGGCCTCGACGAACGCGTCCGCCGCTTCCAGCAGAATGCGGAGGCTCTCGACCCGTCCGGGCCCGTCCGGCCGCAAGCCGAACACGGACAGAAGGCTCAGCTCCTCCGCGAGCGACTCGAGGAAATCGGGGACGGGCAGCCGGCGGGCGTCGGCGGAGAGCTGACGCAGACGCTCGGTCGCGTCGGCCACGTCGGCGGGCGGCTCGCCCTCGAAATGGCCTTGCTCGTGGAGGAAGCTCAGCACGAGCTCGTCGTCGCGAAAGCCGAGGGCGGGGGATCGGAGCGAGGCGAACCGCGCGAGTCGATTCTCCGGATCGACGATCGCCTCGAGAAGCGTCGTGAGCGTTTGGATTTCCTCCCGCGCCCAGAAGCGCCGGCCGCCGGCGATGGTGGCCGGAATCCCGACGCGCCGGAGGCGATCGAGCAGGCGATCACCCCAGTCGATCTTGCGCACGATGATCGCGACGTCCCGCGGCTCTGCGGCTCGGATCTCGCCGGTGACCGGATCGACGATGGTCAGGGCAGGTGTCCCGTCGAGGCCCAGCCGGCGGCGCAGCACTCTCACCACCGCGTCGATCTCGAGCTCGCCGCGCTCGGTCGCCCGGAGCGATTCGCCGTCGGCATTCCCGAGCTGCGCGGCGACCTCGGGGTCGGGCAGGATCAACGACACTCGCGCGTCGTCGGGATCGTCGCCGGCGTCGCGGCTCGGCCAGAGCTCCGAGTACCGCGCTTGGTAATGCGCGCCGTCCGGCGGCTCCATCCACCCGTGGAAGACTCGATTCACGAACTCGAGGATGGCGGGATGCGAGCGGAAGTTCGTCTGGATGGTGGCGGGTTCGTCGCCGCCCACCTTGCGACGAACCGCGTCGTAGAGCTCGATGTCGGCGCGACGGAAACGGTAGATCGACTGTTTCGGATCGCCGACGAGAAAGAGTCTCCCAGGAGTGAGGTCGGCCTCGAACACGTCCGCGGGGAGTTCGCCGTCGACGGCGAGCAGCAGCGCGATCTCCATCTGGAGGGGATCGGTGTCCTGCATCTCGTCGATGAGAATCTCGTCGTAGCGCGCGGCCACGCGTCGCCGGATCGAAGGGTGGTCGCGAAGCAGATCACGCGAGAGGAGGGCGAGGTCGCGGAAATCGAGGAGGCCCCGTTCCCGCTTCACCGCCGCGTACTCGTCGAGGTATCCGGCGAGCCAGTGCGCCGTGTCCGAGGCGAGGGCGGCCCCGGTGCGGGAGAGTGCATCCTCCACCGCGTCGTCGAGACGTTGCAGCGCTTCGATCACGGTGCCCTTGTTGCCGGCGCCGCCCCAGGCGGTGGCGCGGCCCAATCGCTGGTTCGCGTAGCGGCGCCGACGCCCGTCGCGACCTCGGCGGGACAGCAACCGGTCGCCGGCCGCGCCGCCCACGACGCGAGCAACCCGACGCAATTCGTCGAGCTCGTGCAGTCGCGCGAGGAGCGCGTCGGACTCGTCGCGGCAGCGGGAGCGGAGCGCCCATGCCTCTTCGAAGTGCTCCTCGAACGCGTCGAGGACGCTCGGCTCCTCACCGACCGCGGGCGCCGGCCCCGCGAGATCCCGAGAGGAGAGAATCCCGTCCGCGACCTCCCGGAGCGTACCGGGTTTCACTCCGGCGTCGCGCAGCCGGCCGAGCGTGCGGGCGGCTCGATCCTCGGCGCCCTCGAGGAAACGGGTCCACGCCAGATCCTGCAGCGCCGTTTGCGCCACTTCGTCGACGAGCCCGAAGCCGGGAGTCGTGCCCGCTTCGACCGGAAAGTCGGAGAGGATCGAGCGGCAGAAGGAGTCCGTGGTGCCGATCGACGCCCGGTCGAAATCGTCCAGGGCGACGGCCGCCCAGACGTCGCCCCGTTCGCGGTGCTCGACGAGCCTCTTGCGAATCCGTGCGACGAGCTCGGCCGCCGCCTTGCGCGTGAACGTGATCACCGCGAGTCGTGGCAGCGGCGCGCCTCCGCTCAATCGGGAGACCACGCGATCGACGAGCAGGGTCGTCTTGCCGGTGCCGGCTCCCGCCTCGACGGCGAGTGAAACGTCGCGCGCCTCGACGATGCGACGGCGGACTTCCTGGTCGGGGGTCTCGGTGGCGATTCTCATGACGGATCGCCCGGGGAATCGACGGCGGTGAGCAACCCGACGTGTGCGACGACATCGGGATCGACCCTCTTCCGTCGGAAGCGCGCGACCACGCCCGGCCCGCAAGCCGGGGCGAGCCGGCGACGGCAGCAAGTGTCTCCGGGCG
>JALGZO010000245.1 GCA_025774865.1 bacterium
TGTCGTCGTTTACGTGATTCGTTACCGCGTTCGGGGCGCGCTCGGGCACTTTCCGGAGCACGACGAGGTCTACTGGTACGCGACGGGGAACGAGTGGGGCGTGCCCATTCGCCAGGCCTCGGCCACGGTTCGCCTCCCGGAGACGGTGCCTTCCCATTCGCTGGACGCCGCCGCGTTCACCGGGCGATTCGGTGGCCGGGAGCAAGCGGCCGAGATCACGACGCGGGACGGAACCGTGGAATTCCGGGCCACTCGGGAGCTGAAGGCGCTCGAGGGCCTGACGGTCGCCGTGGCCTGGCCACTCGGCGTGGTGAAGGCGCCGGGCGTGGTCACGAAGACGGCGCGCTTCTTCGCGAACAACTGGGTGATGCTCGTGCCCTTCGCGGCGCTGGCGTTCTTGTGGCGGCGCTACCGGCGATCCGGGCGCGATCCGGACGCGGCGGCGCCGGTCATGGTCCGGTACGAACCACCCGAGGGGATGACGCCGGCGGAGATCGGAGCGCTCGTCGACGAACGCGTGGACGTCCGGGACCTGACCGCGACGATCGTGGATTTGGCCGTCCGCGGTCACCTGGTCATCCGAACCGAGGAGGACGAGAAGTTCTTCGGACTGATCAAGTCGGAGGAGACGGTCTTCGAGCGTACGGGGACGTCGTCGGATGATCTGGCGCCGCACGAGCGGGAGGTCGTCGCCGGCCTCTTCGAGAAGAAGGATCGCGTGAAGGTGTCGGAACTTCGTCAGAAGTTCTACGTCCACATCCCGGGAATCAAGCGCACGGTGCACGAGCGTCTCGTCGGGAGCGGGCACTTTGCCTCGTCGCCGGCGGCGGTTCGTCGGAAATGGACGGTGATCGGAATCGCGCTCGGCGCCGTGACCTTCGCGATCGGAATGTGGTGGGCGCAGAACCGAGGGGGCGTCCTCCCGAATGCGCTGGTCGTTCCGATCGGGGCCGCCGTCGCGACGGCCGCGCTCTTCCTCGGCTTCGCGCCGGCGATGCCCCGGCGCACCGCGAAGGGCGTTCGCATGCGATCGTGGGCTCTGGGGTTCGAGGAATTCGTGGATCGGGTGGAGAAGGACCGCCTGGAGCGGCTGGATCCGCGCACGGTGTTCGAATCCCTTCTGCCGTACGCGATGGCGCTCGGCGTCTCGGGTCGATGGGCGGAGCAGTTCGAAGGGATCTATGACGATGCGCAGCCGTCCTGGTACGTGGGGACGCACCCGGGCCGCGCATTCTCCGTCCGAGGGTTCGAGAGCAGCCTCGACGCGGCGATGAGCAAAGCCGGCGAGAGCCTCGCGGCGTCGCCCCGCTCGAGCGGCTCGAGCGGCGTCGGGGGCGGAGGGTTCTCCGGGGGCGGAGGAGGCGGGGGCGGCGGCGGCTCCTGGTAGGAGCGGCCGCCCCCCGCGCGCCTAGAAGTTGTACGAGAGCCGCCCCATCGTGACCCGCCGCAGCGTCGGCGCGCCGATGAACTCCCGGTGCGGCTCGTCGAAGGCGTTCTGCATGGATAGCGAGATCGTCGCCCCGGGTGCGAATGCGAGATCGTACGCCGCGGTGATGTCGACGACGTTGTACTTGTCCAGCCGTCCGATGAAGACGCCCGACTCCACGGGAAACGCGTCGACGTAGCGATAGGCGGCGCCGACTCTCAAACCGAGCTCCGAGTCGTCGTAGCGGAGCCGGACGCCGGCCTTGTTCCTCGGAGCGTTCAGCGCCACGTCGAGATCACCTTCCACGTCCTCGAAGAAGTCCTTGCTGACATAGGAATAGCTCACGCCCAGCGTCCAGTTCCGGTCGATGGACCAGTCGAGCCCGACGTCTGCACCGCCGAGGTCGATGTCGCCGAAGTTGCGGTACGTCACGAGCAGCGCCGCCTGGTCCGACGAGTTCTCCGGCGTGACCGTGCCGAGCGGGATCGATGCGAGTCCCGCGGTCAGGGCGGCCACCTCGGCGGGCGAGAGCCCGAACGCGGGGTTGCTCAGATACGTGCCGAGCGAGGTCGCCTCGAGGAAGACGTTCGGAGTCTCGACCCGCAGCGGACCGACGAAGTCCTCGATGCGCGTGTAGTAGACGTCCGCCGTGGCGGAGAAGCGACCGGCGATCGCGCCCTTCCACCCGAGCTCCGCCGTGTTCGTGATCGTCGGCTTGAGCGCGGCGATGTCCCGCACCGCCGCCGGCCCGATGGGGTCGAACGCCGCGGTGGTCGGGTTGAGCACGAAGAGCGAGCTCCCGACGAGACCCGGCGGCGGGGCCGGAATGGCGAGGATGCCGGGATCGGCTCCGCCGGCCACGACGATCCGGAGCGCCTCGCCCCACATCAGGGTGGCGTCGGCCGGGTGCTGGACCGCCCTCGGGTTCATGGGGTCGACCAGGAACTGGAAGGCCTCCGGGATCTCCATGTAGAGTCCGTCGACGCCCCCCCCCGAGTCGCGGCGGAACGAGAACCCACCCTTCGGGACTCCCTGCGTGAACACGTCGTAGCCGCCGAGCCCGGTCGCGGCCCCGAAGCCGCCGAGGTCCTCGAGCACCACGAGATCGAGGAACAGATTGTTCGTGCTCGGGGTGGAGAACGCGCGGTTGTAGGTG
>JALGZO010000246.1 GCA_025774865.1 bacterium
CGAGTCCCGGGCGGCCTGACCCCCTCCTGAGAGTTGCAGTTTCAACTTCACGCTCACGATCGAACCCGAAGCCAAACCTCATCAATAGGAGAGTTCCAATGAGTCGCATCCGTTCGTCATCCCTAGCCCTGGCCGCGGTGGCACTCCTCGTGCTGGCTGGCTGTGGAGATCAGGAGTCCCTGCTCGGCCCGACTTCTTCGGACGATCCGCAGCTCGCCTCCCGCGGCGGGGGCGGCACGGGGCTCGTCACCGTCGTGCACGGGGTTCCGGGCCTGACCGTGGACGTGTGGGTCAACGGCGCCAAGACGCTCCCGTCGTTCGAGCCGGGCACCGTCACTGAACCTCTGGAGCTTCCCGAAGACAACTACGACATCGCAATTCTGCCGGAGAACGGCTCGGTCCCTGAAGATGCGGTGATCACGGGGTCCGTCACGCTGCCCGCCGGCGCCAACGCCTCGATCGTCGCGTATCTCGCGACGGACGGGACTCCATCCCTGAAGGCGTTCGTAAACGACGTTTCCCGGACGCGTGGTATCCGGTCCCGCGTCGTGGTTCGTCACCTCGCCGAAGCTCCGACTGTCGATGTTCGACTGTTCCGGCAGTGGTTCCGCTGGTGGCCGGTCCGTACGATCCGCAATCTGTCGAATCCGAACGAAGCGCAGACGGACATCTGGCCCGGTCGACTGCAGGCCAAGATCTATCCGGCGGGTTCGCGGGACGCCATCTTCACGACGCCGCGCGTTCCGTTCTACCCGAACGAGAGCACGATCGTTTACGCCATCGGCACGTTTCCTGATACCTTTGGCGTGCTCGTCCAGAAGATCGATCTGCCGCGACGAGGTGGTTGGGGCGGCTGGGGCGATGATGACGACGACGATCTCGCGTTTCGCGTGAACGACCAACTCCCCTTGGAAGAGTACGACCGGATGGCTGTCGAGAACCGCCTCGACGAGGAGGAGATTACCGTCGACGTCCGGTGACCGAGGAAGATCACCCAACGCGTCGTACGGGCGGGGCCTTCGGGGGGAAGGCCCCGTTACTTCCTCCGCGACCTTCACAACGCACCCACGCGGGGTGGCCACAGACGAACCGTTCCTGGATCGATATCGATCACGGCAATACGAAGAGAACTTGGAGATCTTCAGGGCGTCGGCGACCCGTCCCGCGGACGACGGCCATGCACGGCGCCAATGGGAGCATCGAAAGGTGGAGAAGGCTGGCGTCGCGTCATCAAGAGCCTCATGAGAGGAGGGGGGAAACATAGAATGCACACGTTCGTGGAGCTCGATGAGAAGACCGGCGAACGCTGGCGCATCGTCAACGACACCGTCATGGGCGGCGTCTCCCATAGCCGTGTCTTCTTCGCTGGGCGCGTCCTGACGTTCGAGGGAGAAATCTCGCGCGAGAACGGGGGCGGTTTCGCGTCGGTGAAGGTCCCTCTCCCGCCGACAGATCTGAGCGACCGAGACGGGATTGCGCTTCGCGCAGAAGGCGGCGGCGACACGTTTCATCTGCGTTTGCGCACGGATGACGGACGGGACGGGATCGCTTACCAGGCCGGCTTCGAAGCACCCGACGGGGGAGCCCGGACCCTACACGTTCCTTTCTCTGCATTTCTGCCGACCTTTCGCGGCCGGGTTCTTCCGAATGCTGAGCCGCTGGATCCATCCAGGATCGGGCAGATCGGATTCCTGATCGCCGATGGTCACGAGGGGCCGTTCCGGCTTCGTGTCGAGCAGATCGGCGCCTATCGCGACACCGAACGCGCTTGCGCTGATTCCTGACCACATGGACATCGTCAAGCAAGGCGACCTATACCTGCTGACCGCCGAGCAGTGGCTGCCCGTTCCGCGCGCAGAGCTGTTTCCATTCTTCTCCGATGCGTCCAATCTCGAGCGCATGACTCCGGATACGCTCCAGTTCGAGGTGATCACGCCGTTGCCGATCGAGATGAAACGGAGCGCGCGAATCGACTATCGGTTGAGGATCCACGGCGTTCCGGTCCGGTGGAAAAGCGAGATCACCGTGTGGGAGCCGCCCTCGCGCTTCGTGGACTTGCAGTTGCAAGGGCCATACAAGCTCTGGCGTCACGAGCACAGCTCCGAAGAGCGCGACGGTGGCACACTTTGCCGCGATCGCGTCGAGTATCGCGTGCCGGGCGGTCTGCTCGCTCCGCTGGTCCACTTCCTGTTCGTCAGGAGTGACGTGGAGAGAATCTTCCACTACCGGCGAAGGAGTCTGGAGGAAGTGTTCGGCCGGCACACGTAAACGTTTTGCGGATGCGCCGCACGTGCGTCGCGCGCGTTCACCTCTCCGTGTGGACCCAGAGCCTTTCGCGTGGATGTTCGTCGCCTACCCAGTGCGCGAACATCGGTCTGCACGGTGTACGTCTTCGTCTCCCGTCAGACGCGAACGAAGAAGCCTGGAAGTTCCGTGTCGCGGACGATGTACTGCCCATTGTCGGAGTAGGGGAGGGCGCGAACAGCGGCTTCGGTGAGGCGGATCCTCTGGCGTTCCAAGCTGCACCCCCGTTTAGAACGGTGTTAGAACGGTGTTCGACAGGGGATCAGGTAGAA
>JALGZO010000247.1 GCA_025774865.1 bacterium
GCCATGACCTCCATCGTGCCGTCGTCATCGAGGTCCGCGAAGACCGGGCCGCTCCGGAAGCTCTCGAACGCGAACTTCGGGAAGCCTGGCTCCACGGTTCCGTCCGGTTCGATCACGTAGAGCTTGTTGACGAAGCTGCAGAATCCGATCTCGCGCGTCCCGTCGTTGTCGATGTCCCCGACCGCGACCGGCCCCCAGATCCGGGAGTTCGGCCCGAGAGGATCCACCTCGAACAGAACGGCCGAGCTGTCGATGTACCCCGTCCCGTCGTGGTTGAACGCGAAGAGCCGCCCCCAATCCGAGCCGACGAGAATCTCCACGTCGGAGTCCTTGTCGATGTCGGCGATCGTCACCGACCCGCGCGCACCCTGGAAAGAGGGAAAGACGAAGAAACTCCTCGCGCTTCCGTAGACCGGCGTGGAGTCGTGATGGGCGGCGTAGAACTTCGAGTCGAGCGAGGCGAAGAACATCTCCGAATCGCCATCTTCGTCGACGTCGGCGAAGCCGGGCGTGCTCCAGACTTCACCATTGGTATCGAACGGGAACCCGGGAAGTACCGAACCGTCGAAGTCCCAGCCGTGGAAACCGAGATCGTGAGATCCGACGTAGATTTCCTTCGTGCCGTTCACGTCGGCGTCCACCATCCCGATCGAGCTGAAGATCCAGTTGTTCGTGAACTTCGGCCAGCCCGGCGCCTGGGGCACCGTCGTCCACGCGAAGAGCTCGGCGCTCGCCGGACCTTCGTTGCCCGCCGAGTCCACGGCCGTCACGTGGTAGTAGAACTCGGCTCCGAACGGCAGATTCTCGTCAACGTAGCGGGCCCCGGCGCGGATCAACTCGAAGTTCTGCCGCGTGAAGCCGGAACCGCCACCGGTGAGACTCTGGTAGATGTTGTAGCCGGCGAGGTCCGGTTCAGGGCTGGCGTCCCACATCACCGCGATCGAGGAGGACGTGGACTCGAACGTCAGATTCGCGGGCCCGGCCGGGGCGACGAACTCGATGTCCTTCACCCACGTCCGGCCCAGGCTGTCAGTCAACGTGAGTGTGATCGTGGTACCCGAGCTATCATCCACGGTGAACATGTATCCGTCGGTGCCCGACGTCTGCCCGAGGCTCACGATCGAGCCGTACGAATCGGTGGCGTCGCTGAACGTGACTCCCGAAGCGGCGGTCGCCGACCCGTCCACGGTCTCCGCCGCCCCCGTACCCCGGTTCAGCACCGTCGGCGTCAGGACGACGGTCTCGCCGACTTCCACTACACCGTCGCCGTCGCCCGCGGCGTCATCCACCGCGAACACGTACGCCTCCAGCTCCGGCGCCGAGAAGACGATCGGAAGAACCCCCGACCACGGGCCCCCCGAGGTCGAAGTGAACTCGAAGTCCAGATACGCGATCTGCTGGTCGCGAACCGCGGCGGAAGCGTCGAACACGACGGTGGCCGAAGAAGTCGTGGAGGCCCCGATGTCCCCGAAGGAATCACTCGCCGTCGTGACCGTCACCATGGTGCTATCGGCCAGCGCGAGATCGACGCCGTCGAAGAGATCGGTCGCATGGGTCCAGGCGCTGATCGTGAGGCTGTCCTCGCCGGCGGAGACGGTGGCCGTGTCGCCGCTCTCCAGATCGAGCGTCTCGATGCCGCGGATCCGACCGTCGGTCGTGATCGTGCCGACGACCTGAGCGGAGTCGGCCCCGCTTCCCCACTGCAAGTGCCAGCCCTCGCGATCCTGCCAGAGGAAGATCCCCTCGTCGCCCGAGACCACCGCAAAGGTCCGCGCCGGAGCCCCGTGGTAGTCGATGAGCGGGTTCGCAAAGTCGAGTGTGAAGGGAATCGCGGCGGGATTCACTGCATCCCGGCCGATGAACACGTTCGCCGGGTCGGGCGAGCCGTCGTAGGTCAAGTCGAACGTAGCGCGGGAGCCCGCATCGATGCTCGCCGTGACGGTGGAACCGTCGGCGGAGCTGCCACCACCGTTGTGGGCGGAGACGGATAGCTCGATCGTCTCCCCGGCGTCGATGACGCCGTCGCCGTTGCCGCTGGAGGCGCCCACGGAATCGTCGTCGAGGGTGTGATCCGTCATGCTGAGGTTCGCGCCTCCGATCGGATCGATCGAGAATGAGTCCTCGTACGGGATGAACTCGACTCGTGACACGACGACATCGGCCGTGCCGGACTCGCTGCTGCTCAACGGAACCACGGCCTCGCCGGCGGCGTCGGTGCGGACACGTGCATAGGTTCCCATCCCGTCGCTGACGCAGACGAGCGCGTCCGCTACGGGCGACGAGCCGTTGTCGGTCACCGTCACGGTGATGGAAGGATCGCCGAGCGACACCGACGAAGCGTGGCTCACCAGCAGAGTCTTCGGTTCCTCGGTCCAGAACCGGATCTCGGGGTCTCCCAACAGATTCTTCGACATCGTCGTCCACCGGTCGGGGGTGGCGTCGGTGCCCGCGAGCGGAGCGAACGGCACTCGGTTCACTTGCGTCGATGCCCCGAACCCCGTCACTCCGTGGGTGAACCAGAGTTCGACCATTTCGACATGGAAGCTGGTCGCGGATAGCGGAAAGTCGACGCGC
>JALGZO010000248.1 GCA_025774865.1 bacterium
GCCCGAGCCGACCACCACGAGGTGGCGCACTCCCGCGAGGTTGGCGGTGATCTTGGACCGCTGCGCCTCGACTTGCTCGGCGACCCGGGAGCCGCCGTCGCCCACGATGTCGTGGTAGGTCTTCATTCGGCCGGGCAGTGTATCACGCCGGTACCGGCACCGGCGTACACTGGCACGCGTCAACGCCGGTCCCGCCGATCGACAACGCGCGTCAGCCCCCGCCGCGAGCGACCCACGAGGGCGCCGTAGCGGCGGCGGCGGGCTGGCCCCGATCCTGCTCTGCTCCGGCGTCCACGCCTCCCCGAAGGCAGGACGCCGGTGCGACCCGGGCCGCTCGCAGGTCTCACATTGATGTTCATGGCGGCGTGCGTCGGCGAAGAGTCCGGGCGGCTCGTCACGCCGAGCCGGTCGGCCGGACACGTGGGCTCCGACTTCGTGCGGATCGTCGAGCCGCGCGACGGGCGCTTCGTTCACGCCGGCCAGGCGTTCCTGATCCGCGTGGAGCAATATATCCGGAGCGGGCCGGTTCAGGGTCGGGGACAGGTGCAGCTCTCGGCGGAGGGATCGGACTGGCGGGACCTGGGTCGCGCGTTCCCGTGGAGCCGGCAAGGTGCGGAATTCGCCACCTTCGCCGTGATCGGCTCCGCCGGCCGCTTTCGGCTCCGCGTTCTCGTCTTCGCAGAAGAACGGGATCCGCTCTTTCAAACGGATCCCGTGCAGGTCACCTCTCTCGGACCGATGAGGTCGGTCGCTACTTGGAGCCCCGCCGCTTTTGGTGGACGGCTCCGAGGACCCCCACCTCGTTGAGCGGGGGGGCACCGTCTTCGTCGTTCGCCGGCTCGGCCGCCGGGGCCGCCGACTCGGACACCGACTTGCGAACCGCCTCGGGATCCTCCTGGTATCCCGTGAGCATCTCGCCCATCTGCTGGCGGCCGACCTCGATCCCTTCCTCGACGAGAGCGAGATCAATCGAATCGCGGTCGCGCTCCTGCGCGAGGACTTCGATGCGCTGCTGGGTACGGTTACGCATGAAACCGGCCGGCACGCGGAGGACCCGGGCGGCCGCATCGTCCGTCCAGTCGAACCGCGAGAAGAGGGGGTTCTTCTTGTCGTCGCGGGCGATCAGCTTCTTCCCGCTCTCGCCGGTGTCGCTCGCGGCCGCGCCGCCGGCGCTTGCCTCTTCCTTCGGAAGCACCAGCGTCTCGCCCGTCTCCTCTTCCACCATCTCCCGCGCAAACTCCAGGGTCACCGCGGTCATCCGCTTCATCCGCGCCGACTTTTCGATGCGCGCCTTCGTCCGGCGCCGCTTGTACACGTCCTGCATCGTCGCGAGCGCGCGCCGAGCGTCGCGCGTCCAGGACAGCTTCTTGCCGTCGTAGGTGATCTCCTCGGCGGCTCCGCCTTCCATCTCGATGACCTCGCGAACCATGTCGGGCGTGATGACCTGGAATTCCTGAGCGCCGCACACCGTGCACTTCCTCGGCGCCGCCTCGGAGGCGGCCACGCCGCACTTCTGGCAAATGGAGATCGTCCGGGCCTTCGACGCGCTGAGAACGAGCTCCTCGGCGAGCTTCGCGGTCGCGTTGGCGGCCGACTTCGGCATGTAGCGGTCCATCGCCTCGTCGAGGATCGCGTTGCTGATCACGCTGTGGCCCTTCTCCACGGCGAGGCGGTACGTCGCGGTGCGCGCGATCCCGCGCACGAGCGCCGGCACGCGCTTGAAGCGCTCCTCCGCTTCCGGCGTCCAGCGGATCGTCTCTTCGGCCTGCACGTCGAGCGCCGGGACCACCACCTTCGTGGACAGCAGGATGTCGCACGGACAGAGCCGCAACAGGTTCTCGGTGTTGCTGCCGAGCGCTTTCTCGCCTTCCGGGCTGTGAACGCCCGCACGCCCGAGCACCAGCATCGACGGGCTCGTCTTCTCCGCGTGGTCGAGAATCTTCTGGAACGCTTTTCCATCGAGGAGCGTCTTCGTGATCTCGAAGTCGAGCTCCTTCGCGAGCTTCTCCGCGACCTCGAGGTGCGACTGGTAGATCTGCGCGAGTCCCGTATCGATGATCTCCTCGTGGAGCTGGTTCTGTTCCTCGAAACGGAACACCTTCGCCGCCTTCTCCGTCAGCACGTTGACGATTCCGTTGAAGACCGAGTAGTGCAGATAAGGGTCGTAGACCGCGATCGCCTCGACCTTCTTGTCGAAACACTTCGCGAGCTCGATGGCGGTCACGAGCGCCCCGAACGACTGCGGGCTGCCGTCGATGCCGACGAGAATCGTGTCGCTGCCCTCGGTCGGCTCCGCGTTCGGAACCCGCTTGACGACCAGGACGTCCTTGTCCGAGTGCCTCGCCACCCGCTCACAGACCGAGCCGAGCTGACTGTTCCGGCTCCGCCCCATCCCCAGGACGCCCATGACGACCAGATCGTAGTCCGAGCCGACGACGTCCTTGAGGATCTCGGTGCTGTGCTTCCCGTCCATCATCCGCGGCACGAAGTCGAGCTCGGCCTCGCGGCACTGCGCTTCCATCCGGCTCAGGTAGCTCTCCGAGATCAACTTGAGGCCCATGGTGATGAGACTG
>JALGZO010000249.1 GCA_025774865.1 bacterium
CGAAGTCGATGCCTCGGGGCATGGTCAGAGGTCTCCACTTCATGCTCATGGAGATTCTCCTTTCCGTTTGGGAGTTCGGAACCGGGCTCTACGATACGTCGACGCGATCTTCTGCCATGGTTCCACCAGTCACCGAAAGAGCGGCGCGTCGACCGCCCTCCGGCTAAGACTACGCTTACTTCGAGTAAAGCTCGATGATCAGCTGCTCGTTCATCGGTACCGGAATCTCCTGCCGCGAAGGCACGGAGAGGACGGTCGCCGTGAGCTTCTCCTTGTCGACGTTCAGCCAGCCGACGAGAACGCTCGGGTCCCTCGACTCCATCGCCGCCTTGATGACATCGAGCTTCTTGGACTTCTCACGCACCTCGATCTTGTCCCCCCCCTTGCACTGGTACGACGGGATCGTCACCGTCCGCCCATTCACCGCGAAGTGACCGTGCAAGATGAGCTGCCGGGCCTGGGACCGCGAGGAGGCTATCCCGAGCCGGTAGACCAGGTTGTCGAGACGGAGCTCGAGCATCCGAAGCAGGTTCTCGCCGGTGACGCCACCCTGGCGCGCCGCCTTCTTGTAGTACCCGCGGAACTGACGCTCCAGCACGCCGTACATGCGGCGCACCTTCTGCTTCTCGCGGAGCTGGACACCGTAGTTCGAGACCTTGCGCCGCATGTTCATACCGTGGTCGCCGGGAGGGAAGTTCCGCCGCTCGATCGCGCACTTCAAGGACAGGCAGCGATCTCCCTTCAGGAAGAGCTTCACGCCCTCACGCCGACACTGTCTGCACTTCGGATCGGTGTTGCGTGCCATCTTCTCCCTCTAGTTCCGGCGCCGCTTCTTCGGGCGGCAACCGTTGTGCGGAATCGGGGTGACGTCGCGAATGGCCGAAATGTCGAGGCCGGCGATCGTGAGCGATCGGATCGCAGCTTCACGACCCGCGCCCGGTCCGCGAACACGAACTTCCACGCGCTTCAATCCGAGCTCCAGCGCTTCCTTCGCCGCCTTCTCGGCCGCGAGCTGAGCGGCGAAGGGCGTGCTCTTTCGCGAGCCCTTGAATCCCACCTTGCCGGAGGACGCCCAGGAGACCACCTCGCCTCTCGTGTCCGTCAGCGTGATGATCGTGTTGTTGAAGGTGCTCTGGACGTGGGCGATCCCGACGGCCTCGACCTTCCGGTCCTTCTTCTTCTTGGGACGCTTCCCCTTGCCCTTCGTGTCGGCCAACGACTTCTCCTCGCGACGCTGTCCGGGCCCTCGGCCCGGCGGTGAACTACGACTTCTTCTTCATCACCCCGGAGCCCTTCTTGGGGCCCTTCCGGGTCCTGGCGTTCGTAGAGGTCCGCTGACCTCGCACGGGCAGCGACCGCCGGTGGCGTAGCCCCCGGTAGCACCCGATGTCCATCATCCGCTTGATGTTCATCGAGACCTCGCTCCTGAGCGAGCCCTCCACCTTATAGTAGTTCTCGATCTCGGTACGAACCTTGACCGTGTCACCTTCGGGTAGATCCTTCGACTTGGTCGACGGTTCGACGCCGGTCTTTTCCAGGATCCTCCGCGCGGTGGTCCGCCCGATGCCGTGGATGTACGTCAGCGCGATGTCCATCCGCTTGTTCGGCGGCAGATCGATTCCTGCGATGCGCGGCATCCTCTTACCTCCTCAGACTAGCCCTTGCGAACCAGTTGGCGCTGCTTGTGCCGCGGGTTCGCCTTGCAGATCACCCGAACGACACCGTGACGCTTCACGATCTTGCACTGGTTGCAGATTTTCTTGACCGAAGTCCGTGACTTCATCGGTGACTCCTGCCGGCTATTTGTACCGGTAAACGATACGGCCGCGGGACAGATCGTAAGGCGACAGCTCCACCGTCACCTTGTCGCCGGGCAGGATCTTGATGAAGTTCATCCGCATCTTGCCCGAGATGTGCGCGAGCACCTTGTGGCCGTTCTCCAGCTCCACGCGAAAACTCGCGTTCGGCAGCGGCTCGACCACGGTCCCCTCGACTTGAATGCCCTGTTCCTTGGCCATCCTTCCTTCACGCTCCTTGCCCGATCTACTCGATCGAGCCATCCGTGAGGATCACGGGACCATTCTCCGTGATCGCCACGCTGTGCTCGAAGTGGGCCGAGAGCGACCCGTCGCGGGTCACTACCGTCCACTCGTCGGAGAGCACCTCGATCTCGAACCCCCCGGCGTTCACCATGGGCTCGATGGCGAGGACCATCCCCGCCTTGAGCTCCGGCCCCTCGCCCGGCTTCCCGAAGTTCGGGACCTGGGGATCCTCATGCATCGACCGGCCGATCCCGTGCCCCACGAGCGATCGGACGACCGAGAACCCGTGGCTCTCCACCAGGGTCTGGACGGCGTGGGAGACGTCCCCCACCCGGTTGCCCTCGCGGGCCTCCGCAATCCCCCCGTAGAGGGCCTCTCGGGTCACCTGGAGCAGCTGCTCGCCTGCCTCGGAGACGTTTCCCACCGGAAGCGTCTGGGCGGCATCCGCGTAGAATCCCAGAGCCTGCACCCCGATGTCCACCCCTACGATGTCCCCCTCCTGGAGGACCCGGTCGCCCGGAATCCCGTGG